>JACPAL010000015.1 GCA_016180855.1 Deltaproteobacteria bacterium
CGCTCTTGGCCTGGCGTTGTTTTTAGGGGTCGGGGCTTCCGTGTTAATGAACCGATCAGATGAATCAGCAGCAAACGCCGTAGCGTAATTCGCCAATAAGTTAGAGGGGGATAACTCATGATACCAAATGGAATAGGTGGATCGAGCAGGGTCGTTAGAGATGATCGATCTTATGGAGGTGGGGCGCCGTTCGCCCCACCTTCCGGTAGCAGATATGTTCGGGCCTCTGTAGGGGCATTGGGAGCCGCCTCTTTGCTGGCTGTGGTTGTCGGTTCTGCCAAGGGAGGAAGGGCCGGATTGATCTTTGGGACATTCGCCGCAGCAGTAGGGGCATTGTCGTTGCTTGGGTGTGATAACGGTGGGAGCAGACCGAGGAGACGGGAGATTCCAGTACCATATCCCGTACCAATACCTGTGCCTGTACCAAGGCGTGAAATCCCCGTGCCATATCCTGTACCCTATCCTGTTCCTACCCCATATGGTGGTGATGAGGATTACGAAGGTGGAATCCGAAGAGGCGGTGGAACATACCGTGGTGGTGATGAAGATAGCGAGGGTGGTATCAGACGGGGATGGGAAACGCCAAGGCCGATACCTGTACCAACGCCCGAAATCCCGCGCGGTGATGAAGATAGTGAGGGTGGGATTAGAAGAGGTGGTGGGACATACCATGGAGGTTATGAAGGTAGTGGAAATGGTATCCCGAGCAGTGGTGGAGGCTCTTATGGTGGTGATGAAGATAGCGAGGGCGGGATCCGAAGATAATCAAATCAAACTAATGTAGATGCCGTAGCGTAAGGCATAAAGGGGGAAATTCATGATATGGCTGCGGTTGTCGGTTCTGCCAAGGGAGGAAGGGCCGGATTGATCTTTGGAACAATTGCCGCTGCAGGGGGGGCGTTGTCGCTGTTTGGTTGTGGTGGTGGTGAAAAGGGAAAAACCAAGCAATGGGAAAAGTCTGAGAGTGCTGTTCAGTCGGATGAAGTTGAACGGTATGCCAATGAGGGCAACGCGGACAAGCTGGATGAGATAGGGAACACTGCACGCTCGCGAAGCACCGCGATGGCCGAGAAGATCCGTCAGGCAAGACAAAGCAGATCCAAGACCGTTAATCATGAGGGACGAGAGATCCCTATTAAAGAGGCTGAGGCACTCGTTGTTTTTGACCGACTCGTTGCCGTCCGGGCCGACCTGAATGAGAACAGACTCTCTAAAAATGTCCAGGGCCGAATCGGTGGTGAATTGCCAGAAACCTGGCAACAGCGTCTTCAAGAAGAAGGGGGAAAGGCCCAGCAGTCCCAGTTTGATGGTTACCTGCTCCTGCTTCTTGATCAACTCGATGGGGAGGTGAGCAAAGACCAGGCAACTGCCGAGAGACTGGCAGGAGAAATCGCCTCCTTTGAAAAGCAGGCACCTAAGGTCCAGCTTGATAAAGCGACCGGCGACCTTCAGGGTTTTCGAACCGGCGAGGTTGGAAGAGAGCAGAGTCTCCATGGTCAGTATGCCAGTTTGGTTCGCAACAGGACCCATCAGCGGCTCTATTCAGCCAACACTGATTATCGGACACAGCATGATCGGAGTAACAAATTGTCTGTCTTGAACAGCACCTTGGTCAACCCGGCGGTCGATGCGGCCGTCTATATAGATACTCAGTTAGCAGAGATGATTCAAAATCGACGTCAGGAATTTATCCTCCTGGCCGAGGCGAGGAGACACGAGAGGGTCTTAACAACCTGCTATCGAGATGAACCGTATCACGTGCCAGATCCCATACCGGGTGGCGATGAGGATAGTGAAGGGGGCATCAAAAGAGGCGGTGGTAGACCCTCGGGCGGTGACGAGGACAGCGAAGGGGGAATCAAAAGAGGTGGTGGTGCAACCCCTCGTGGTGGTGATGAAGACAGTGAAGGTGGTATCCGCAGAGGTGGCGGGAGCCCTTCGACCGGTGGCGACGAGGATAGTGAAGGCGGTATCCGGAGGGGTGGAGGGACATCTCGTGGAGGCGACGAAGATAGCGAAGGTGGCATCCTGAGACAGGGGATGTTAGGATCTGGCCTTGCGGAAATCCGATATAAAAGAGTCCCCTATCAATGCTACGAAGACCAGAGTGGTTCTTACAAGACTCAGGCAGCAATTGTTGCCGAACGGGCAAAGAATGCGGCACGAAATGCCCAGGCAAGGCTTGAGACCCTTCAACCCCTCATTGGGCGGATGTATGGGGACCCTGTCATTAAGGCAGAGGGATTGGATCATCTCTTGCCGCGTGGATCGGTCCGACAGGTCCGTCCAGGATCGGGAGGGATTGAATATCTCTTCTACGACCCCTGGTTTAATCGGATTGATGACTTCTTCAGTCATTGGAGGGTTTACGACTCTCTGGATGATTTGGATGAGGCGATCCGTACAAAGAGCGAGTTTGGTCCGACCCTCTCATCCCTTAGGAGTTTGCAAGGGGCGGTCGGCTCCAAACAGGGTGAGGCGTCCGGATTTGTGAGCCGTGCGCTTGAGGCCGATCTGGCGCGACAGAGAGAAGAGGCCCGAAGCAAGCCTCAAACGCCACCGACTCAGTAATCCTGCTTTTTGAGACCCGGCCTTGTCCCTTGAAGAAAGATAAAGCCGGGTCTCTTTTTTTCCTTTCTGGAGTTTCCACTAAAAAACCGCTATCCTGCCCGTCGGGTATTTTACTATGGCACCCCCCTTAAAAGGTGAGGTCGTTTACCTCTTTGCCTTCGATGTCGCGGATGAGATCCGGACAGAGAAGGTGAGCAAGATCCTTTCCAAAAAGGCGATGCCATTTACCATCCCGCTCGACCATACGCTTCCCAAGGACATGCCTTTTTACACGCCGCTCACGATCGAGCCAAGGCCGCATGCCTGGAAACTGGGGGGACTCCCGATGAATATCGTTGTGAGGATTTATGATGTCGGGGTCGTCTCCCTCATGATCTCCGTCCCGTTCGAGGTCTCCTCTGTGAAGGAGCTCATAAAATTTCATGAACCGACCCTCGACAATCAGCGACCCCTCGACGCCGCTGCCCATGATCTCTGCACCGATATTGTAAAGAACCTCCAGGAATATATTGTGCGGGGGAGCGAAAAGGTGGGGACCCCAGAACCTTATACGGTCTTTACATTTCAGGAGGTTGGGGGGGTGGTCAATACCGGTCAATGGGTTGAGGAGCATCGACAGGAGATTGCCGGCCTGCTCGCGGAAACGGACGCCGAAAAACTGTCTCCTCAACAGGTGGAGGAGACATTCCGGCAGTCGATCAGCTTCAGTCAGGAAGATACGACAATTATTGACTGGGATTCAGCGTTCGTGATCGATCTCTCCGGTCCCCCCAAGGATATCCTTCACGTCCTGGAGCTTGCGAATCTCCAGCTGGAGGAGCTCGTCTTGATGGATCAGAGGCTCGACCGGTTTTTGGACCGGGCGTATGATGATCTCGAGGCAACGCGGTTCCCCTTTTTTGGATTTTTCAGAATGGGGCTCGCCAAGCTCAGACGATTCCGCATGGATGTCACGAAAATCACCGATGACGTCTCCAACATCAGTAAATTTTTTGGGGATTGGTATCTTGCCCGCGTTTATCTCGCTGCACGTGAACGATTTCACCTCTCGACCTGGAAGGAGAGCATTCAAAACCGCCTCTCTCATCTGGACCACCTCTACGAGGTTCTCCGAGCCGAGACCAATGAATCACGCATGCTCGTGCTTGAGTTTCTTATTGTGCTCCTGTTTATCATCGACCTCGTGGCCGTTTTTTTGAGGAACTGAGGCTGGTTCTCCGCTCACTTCTGGTAGGGTTTCCGGTTGACCAATAAGTTGACTTATGGTTGACTTATAGGGCCATGCCTTACAAGCCCTCTTTTCATATTACTCCGCACCTCCTAAAGGTTATTGAGGAAGTATCTGCCTGCCACCAAAAAATCATTATGGCCACCGTCCAGGTTCCTTGGGTCCCAATTCTCCAAAGAGAAGCCCGCACACGGATAACCCACAGTTCTACAGCCATCGAAGGAAATCCTTTGACGTTGGGTGAGGTGCAAGCCCTCGAAGAGGGGCGACCGGTTCCGGAGGCGGGAGAAAGAGCCCGGAGAGAGATCTTGAATCAATTGGCGGGGCTTCGATTCGTCGAAAAAAATCAGAAGAAAAAAATAATCACTCCTCGTGATCTTTTTCGTCTCCACAAAATTACCGCATCCGATGTCATGGATCAAGGTAAGGCTGGGCAATATCGTGTCTTCGGCGTCCGTGTTGGTTCCTACATTCCACCTGGGGCCAAAGAGGTTCCCAAACTCATGCAAGATTACCTCAAATGGTGGAACAAAGAGGCAGCAGAATGGCCCCCTGTAATCTCATCGGCCATCCTTCACTACCGCTTCGAGGAGATTCATCCTTTCGGAGACGGAAACGGACGTATGGGTCGTGCACTCGCCCTCTGGGAGCTTTATCGACGTGGATTTGACACAAATCATATTTTTTCTGTGGATGAGGTTTATTGGGAAAATCGGCCCCGTTATTATGCTCAGCTGGATGCCGTCCGAAAGGCTAACGGTGATTTGACCGGCTGGCTTGAATATTCCGCAGAGGCGCTCTATCTGACCTTGGAACGAGTCCTGGAACGTGTAAAACGCCTTACAGCAAAAGAGATAGCTAATAAAATAGTCCTCTCCCTCAAACAGGAACGACTCCTGCATCTCTTGCAAGATAAAGGGGGATTAGCCCCCAGCGAAATCTGGAGAATCCTCAAGGTCACCAAACAGGGGGCCGCAAAGATCTTAAAACCGTTGCTTGATTCAGGCCTTATTCAACGTATCGGCACCCGGAAGTCAGGAAGATACGTTGTGTCGGTTGTTCCCTTCTCGTTTTGATAAAAATTATCAATCTGATAATCTATGCCGCCGATATCTCTCAACAACATTTTGATTTAATTATCTTTTTAAAATGCCGGCTCCTCCTGATTTGGAGCTGAAATTGCACGAGTCATCACGCGTGGATCTCACTCTCCGCAAAGGCATCCTGATCGGTCTCTGCCTCCTCTTCGTCTCAACAATCGTTTGGGGAGGAAGCACGCCCAACCCCGTAAAACATTCAAGGTATTCAGAAAAGGAGAGGACAAAACAGGCGCTCCTGGAGGCCAAGGAGTTGAGGCAATTGGAGGGACGCAAAAGAACAGCCGTTCAGGAGATTCAAAGAGAGCTCCAACGGATAGCCAAATATAAAAAAAGAGATGCGAAGAGCCCAGACTCCACAAAGATATATGACTTAGTCGCTAGAAAATATGGGGACTTTGAGAAACAGATAGGGAGCCAGGATCCCGATGAATCGAGAGACGCGCTTCAAAGGTGTGAATTTCACGAATGTGCCGATCTCGATGATCTCCTCTCACTGGAAAACACAAAAAATGAGATCTCAAAAAAGATGGAAGAGCTCAGTCTGAAACTGGATCAGTTGAAGAAGATTCCAAGGTTGGGTCTGGTCAAGAAAGATCTCGAAACGGTCTCACGGCTCTCAGAGTTGTCCAAAAAAACCCGGAAAGATCAGGTGGCGACGAAGGCACACCATTTATGGAGAGAGGACCGGTCGAAAATACGGGCACTGGGGATGAACCTCTCAAAAATGAGTCACGTGGTGGCCAAGCAGACGGCCACCACCTTGCAGCAATTCACGACACTGATCAATGCCTTTGAATTGTACTTAGGCGATGAGCCACTGACAGCCACCGTACCGCCTTCGCAGACGATGACTGTACCTGTTCTCTATATCCACTGGTCGGACAACCCCGCTGAAATTAGTGACCGGGCAACACTCGACGAAGGTCTCCGTCAAATTCAGGAGTCGATCCGTCAATTTTCCTATGGACAGGCTGCGATCGACTTTACCGTCTGTGAGGCGGAGGGGGGAATTTATCCCGAGGAGGGCCCTTATGCCGAGGCGGTTCGGATCTGTGACCCCCAGCTTGATTATGTTGGAGAAGATGGGGAAACGCCACCGTTCATGTTGTTCTACCCTCTCCATGGCGGGGGAAAGACCCATTACAACACGCGATTTGATAGTGAAGAGGGGGAGTTTAGAACGGACACGGCGAAACCACACTGGGGGGCATTTAACGTTGATGTAGCGACCCATGAAATAGGACATGCGGCATGGGTCCTGAAACATGCCCACTCACTGGAGTGTGATGACTTTGTCTATGGTGGTACCACCTGTCGGCAGGGTGATGATTACGGGGACTACTTTGATACGATGGGTTACAATATTGGGCATTTTAATGCAAAGTACAAGGAGAAGGTCGGTTGGGTCGTCCCGAGGGTTTATTCCCCAATTCAGACTACCTATCTCCTCCGTCCCTTCGAAAGCGGCGAGACAGGGGACGTTGCACTCAAGCTGCCGGTCGATAACTCATTAACAGAGGGTGTTGCTGTTGATTACCGTGTCAATGAACTGTGTGACGATCTGTATATCGAGTATCGAAGGCCGATCGCTGGCGACGACGACGAGGCGTTGTTGAACGACTATATTGATTTGGGACTTGTCGATCCCGAAGGGGGGCTTGCCCTACATTGTGCCACAACAGAACCACCAGAGACCCATTATCGTTCAGACGGTTCTGCCTTTACAGGAGGAGGGACGCACAGTTGGCTCCTCGACTGTTCACCTTCATCACGCATCACCCGACGGGGTGACATCAAGGATTCATTGATTCGCCCAGGGGAGAGATGTGATGTCACCCAACTGGGATATGTTATAACATTCCAGCAGGTACGGCCTGACAACAGGGCGCAGGTGCTCGTGCAACGGTCATGTGACAACCCCAGCAGAGAAGAATTACCCGAGGAATGTGATGAAATCGACAATGACTGTGATGGGTGGGTGGATGAAGGGGGTGTCTGTCCCCTTCCTTCTCGCAGTTGCACCGATAGTGATGGAGGAAATAATCCGGTCGTCGGGGGAGGCGTTATCACCTCGACAGGTGGCCTCTTTCCCGTGACTGAAACCTTGAACGATTTTTGTGATGAAAGCGGCTCGATACTGACGGAATACGCCTGTATGGTAGGGGGCCGAAGTCACGCTATTTCTGGCCCTTGCCCCCCAGGTTTTTCTCAGTGCATCAATCCTGGAGGTGGTTTACCGGGATATTGTGTGCCTTGACCGTCCGGCTTGACACCGCTTAAGAATCCGATAAGAACTCCGCTCCCTCATGTCAAAAAATCTCTCGCGTGACGAACAGATCAGAAAGGATGCCGCGGATCTTCACCGATGGGGATATGTCCAGCAACTGTTCCGCGACATGGGCGGCTTTTCAAATTTCGCGATCTCCTTCTCTATTATTTCAGTCATCACGGGCGCAGCGACCCTCTACGGTCATGGAATCACATGGGGCGGACCAATGGTGTACGGATGGGGCTGGCCGATCGTCACCTTTTTTACGCTCTTTGTGGTCGCCAGTATGGCCGAGATCGCCTCGGCCTATCCGACCGCCGGGGCAATGTACCACTGGGCCTCCGTCCTGGGTGGCCCCGGCTGGGGCTGGTTCACGGCCTGGTTTAATTTCATCGGTCAGGTCGCTGTCCTTGCAGGGGTCGATTATGGGATTGCCCTGTTTCTGGCCCCGTTATTGGGACTCCCGGAGACGCAAACGTCTCTCTTGAGCCTGTACGCTATTGTATTGGTGAGCCATGGACTTTTTAATCACTACGGGATCCGAATCGTTGCCTGGCTCAACGACTTTAGTGTCGTCTATCATATTTTAGGAACGCTGCTCTTGATCGGTGCCCTTCTCTGGTTCGCCCCACTAAAACCGGTCTCATTCGCCTTTAAAACAGTCTGGACAGCCTCCCCTCATCCCTTTTGGTGGGCCTTTTTGGTGGGGCTCCTGCAACCACAGTGGACACTCACGGGTTATGATGCCTCAGCCCACACGACCGAGGAGACGGTTGATCCCAAGCGGAATGCACCCTGGGGGATGTTTCTCGCCGTTTTAATATCGGGGGTGATCGGCTTCCTCATGAATCTCGTAACAACATTGGCGATTCAGGACCTAAGCCTCACTACCTCATCCGCCAACCCCTACCTTTATATATTCGAAACGGCATTGGGAGAGCTGTTTGGAAGGATCATCCTCTGGATGGTCCTTGGGGCGATGTGGTTTTGTGGCTTATCTGCATTGACCTCGAGTGCCCGGATGCTCTTTGCCTTCTCACGGGACAGGGGGTTACCCGGTTGGCGGTTTTTGAGCCAGATCAGTGTGGCACACAAGACCCCGGCCCAGGCAACTTGGGTGCTCGTCGTGCTGGCTTTTCTAATCGCCATTTATTCCAAGAGCTACAGCGCTATTGTCTCGATCAGCGTCATCGGTCTTTATATCTCCTACATCCTCCCCGTCATCCTGGGGTTCAAGGCCCGTCTGCGCGGAAAGTGGCGCGATCGCGGCCCCTGGCATCTTGGCCGGTGGAGTCTTGTCATTAATGGAGTGGCAATCGCCTGGGTCGGTTTTATCTCTGTGCTGTTTGTTGTCCCACCAAACGAGCTGGCCGGCTATACGTTCGCGGGTCTCCTTCTGCTGTTAACCCTCTATTACTTCGTCTGGACAAGGAAACATTTTAAAGGGCCGAAACAGTCCTCATGACAAGAGACTAGGACCAGCCAAAAATAGGACAGAGCACCCACAACCCCCCCCAGATGATAAAAAATCCTACAATGTCGAAGATAACACCGACTCGAATCATCGCGGTAATCGGAACCCGACCACTCCCATAAACAATGGCATTCGGAGGAGTTGAGACCGGGAGCATGAAGCCGAAACTGGCCCCCAGGCAGGCCCCTAAGGCCGGCGGCACGGGAGAGATACCTGCTGACTTCGCCAACGCGATCATGACAGGAATGATCATACTGGCCGAGGCCGTGTTGGAAGTCGCTTCACTGACCAAGATGGAGAGTGCAATCGCAACACCGGTCACCTCCCACAAACTCTTGACCCCTGTGACCTCGGTCAACTGGCTGCCGATAAACTCGGCCAGCCCCGTGGAGAACATCAACTTTCCAAGGGTGAGTCCCCCTCCAAAGAGGATCAATGTTCCCCAATCAATCCTGACCGCCTGACTCCATCCGATGGTGAACTGCCTCTCCCTCCAATTGATCGGCAGAATAAAGAGGAGAAGGGCGGCAAAGACCGCTACGACCGACTCGTCCAGTCGACTCGAGACCAAGTGAACAAAGGCATGCTCTTTTCCATAAATCAGCGCCAATAGACTCGGAAGGATCCAGAAGAGAACCGCAACGCAGAAGGCGATAAACGCGTTCCTCTCGCCCCTGTTCCAACCACCATGCTGACTCTGTGCCGCCCGGGCGAGGTCCGGAAGATTTTTGAAGTCGGTCTCTTGCGACGGATGGAGGATCTTGAGGATCAAGAAAAGAACGCCATACATCACGACGAGCAGTGGAATCGTGAGAAGCATCCACTCAAAAAAGGTGATCTTCACCCCGGCAAGGCTCTGGATAAAGCCGATCCCGATCAGGTTGGGTGGAGAACCAACCGGCGTGCCAATGCCACCGACGGACGCCCCATAGGCAATCATGAGCATGATTCCCGACGCAAAACGGCGCCCGGGTGACTTGACCTCTGACATTGCATCGAGAACCCCCAGGGCAACGGGAAGCATCATCGCTGTGGTCGCACTATTGCTGATCCACATCGAGATCACGGCGGTGATCAATCCACAAGCAAGCAGGACACGAGAAGGGCCGCGACTCGCAAACCTCTTTGAGAGAATCGCCAAGGCAAACCGCTTGTGCAGACCATGGATCATGATCGCCTCCGCCAGGATAAAACTCCCGAGGAAGAGAAAGACGATCGGATCGGCAAACGGGGCAAGGACCTCCTTGGGAGGGGCGACTCCAAGAAAGACGGCCAGCAAGGCACCGAGGAGGGCAGTCGCGGGAAGAGGAATCGCCTCGGTGACCCAGAAAATCACAACCCAGCCTTGAACCGCCAAGAGTTGGTGCGCCGCGGGAGCCAAGGCAGGAATCGGGATAAGAAGGAGGGTGAGAAAAAGCAAAGGGCCTAAAAAGAATCCCGTGGTCTTTCTGATCCGTTCAAACCTCTCCTCCGCTGGAGACAAGAGCTCTTGAGACATAAAGGAACTCCCATCACGACCACGCCCAATTTTCAATGGGTAATGTTCGAACTGGTAGAAGCTAGTAGTCTTGCCTCTACCGCCATCCGTGTCCAGGTCGAATACATCTGTTTACAGGATAAACTGGCGGTGATAAACGGGCTCTCAATTTCCGGGGTAGCTCAGTGGCAGAGCTCTCGGCTGTTAACCGAGTGGTCGTCGGTTCGAATCCGACCCCCGGAGCATAGGGACAAGGAGTGATTTCAAGATAAAGTACACCAATGAATCTCTGGCTTCGTCTCATTGTGTTCATCCTTTCCTGACTCTCGCGTGGCCCCCTTCCATTTTTAGGTGAATCGGCCCTTAATTTCCACGTATTTCCTAATGATGCAGACCCCTTTGTAATGAATAACGGTCGCTATCTTACTTTTATGGATCTTGGGCGGATTGATATCATCTTAAGATCTGGATTGGTCAGGATGGTACTTAAAAAGAAATGGCGGCCTCTTGTGGGGATGCAAACTATTCGTTATAAAAAATCACTCAGGCTTTTTCAGAAGTTTCAGCTTAAAACAAAAATCCTCTGTTGGGATGAAAAGTGGTTTTATTTTGAACAGCGCTTTGAAAGGAATGGGGAGTTGATTGCTATCGGTCATATTAAGGGGCTGCTCCGTGGACCGAAAGGGAATGTGCCAACAACCGAAATAATCGCCAGCCTCAAAGAGCCAGTAAAGTCCCCTCCAATGCCTGATTTCATTTCAAAATGGCAGAGCGTCTATTACGCGAACACGAACGAGCCTTAGCGCCGATCCAACTTCTTGACGCTCTGGACTTATGACGCTGCGTATAGTTGATCAAATTGCCCAGTTTCACATCAACAAAAAATAACTCAGCGGCAGGTAAACAATTTTATCTTCTGGGAAGTGGGTTAGTTTTCCGTCACCGATAACAACGCCATAGTCACATTGAATCCTCTGCATGGTCTCGTTGGCTTGCGAACGCTCTTTTTCTCCTATACCGATTTCGATAGCGATTTGTTTCTTGTTGGCAATTTGCAGAATGAAGTCGGCTCCTCCCTGGACTCCGTCATAAGAGACTGCTCCGGCCCCGGATCCAATAAATTCCCGACTGAAATGCATCGCGGCGGCATCTTCTAAAAGCCTTCCCATGCGTGTATGGAAGGTGGCTTCTTTTCCGACAATCCCCAAAAGGGCCATCCGAATGGCCGGGGACATAAAAAGATACTTGGAAGGTTTGGTCAGTTTACTTTTGTGTGAACCATACGGCAAAACCCGGATCAATAACTCCGCCTGTTCCAATACAGAAAGCACCCTCTGTACGGTGATGCTACTTTCGATTCCAACCACGCTCGGCAATTTTGACAGACTTAAAACATCCCCGGCATCCGCAAGCAGGAAAAGCAACCGCTTGATCGCTTGCAGTGTCTGGGGATCAAAAGATTTCAGATTTTCAATATCCTTTTGAATAATCTTATCGAGCAGACCACTGATGGTTTCATAAACTTGAGTTGGATTTGAGAATTGAAGGGCAAACGGGAGCGTTCCCAGCATGAGATAATGCTGGATGTCGAGCTTATCGACGCGACTCCAGTATTGCAGAATCTCTTTTTCCAGTTGCGACAGGTTTTGATAAACCTCACGCGAATCGGATGCAAAATAGACCGCTTGTTTGATCTGACTTTTGAGTCCCTTGGCGGGAAAAATTCCCTGATGAAGCATCTGAAATTCGGGAAAACTTAAAGGGTATAATTTTTCTACAACAACCCGCCGATAGACATCCGGGTTTGTTTGCAGGGATACTGCAGACGATCCGGTGCAGAAAATAAATACCTGTTTGGTCCGGTCATAAAGCGATTTCAGGGCAAGTCCCCACTTCGGGTCGTACTGGACCTCATCAATAAAAAGGAAAATCGGTTTCTTGGTTCGCTCAAAGCTCTCGCCCAATATGCTTTCGTAGGCTTCGAGGATTTCCAGAAGATTGGAATTAACTAGGCCTGTTGCTTCATCGAGGGAGACATACAAGGTGCGTAGGGCATCAAAACGAGACTGTAGTTTCAAAAAGAGTTGAGACAATACGGTTGTCTTGCCGACCCCGCGAAGGCCGGGCACAATGATCCAGCGTTGCTCTGTCTTGCCAGCAAGAAAGTCATCCAGATGCCTCTCCAGTTTTTTGTAAATATGCCGTTGCGGGTAGATTTTCCCAGTAGGATCAGTAATATGGCCCTTTAAGCGATGGGGCGCCTGTGCGATTTGACCTTGAACATAATTGAGAGCGGCCTCTTTCACATATTCTAATATATAAGAAAAGTGGTTTTATTCAATATTAAAATATATAATACTATGATTCATTTTTAAATTCAGACGATTGCCCTATGTTTTCCCTGAAAATAGGGTGACATTTTGGCCGTGGTGGGCCTATACGGACGTGGGTGCGGCATAAGAGGTCGAGGGGGATCGGTTCATCAGGCCGGACGAGGTAGTGGCTGTAGTTCCGGAACCCGGTAAAAACGCCCCCTTGGAATTCAATTGTAAACGTTTTGCATAACAAAAGAAGCAAGGAGAAGGGTGGTGAGCGAGGAGTGCTGAGCAAACGGAGTGAGTCGAAGCATGACGAGTCGAAACACAAAATATTTCGTCTACATTCTCGAATCTTCCGACGGAAGATATTACACCGGTTACACAACCGATCTTGACCGCAGGTTCAAAGAACATCAAGCTGGAGTGGGTGGAAAATTTACTCGATCATTCGGTGCGGATAAAATTCTTCATCATGAATTCTATGCAACCCAATCCGAAGCGCTAAAACGAGAGGCACAGCTTAAAGGATGGACGCGGGCTAAAAAAGAGGCTCTCATCCGTGGTATGACAGAGGAACTCAGACACAAAGCAATTTTCAGACAGTCTCAAAGATTATTGAGACAAAAATCTTGGCCCCGCATCAAGAAGTTGAATCCATCTTAATTCTTCCTGTACGCCCCCAGAGTACGTTTTTTCTGTTTTTTTTGTATTCTTACGCATCTTTGTAAAATTCAAGTTGATACTGTCTACGAAAGTTGACTCGGGTAGTAGCCGTATCCGCTAAAAGTTGAAATGCTATAGAATTCCTTATGTGGCAGAAGCGAAAATGAAATTTGCGTTAACGTATAATAAACTTAAAACGATAATTACAGTTTTGGGGCTGGTTATTGCGAGTTACCAGCAAGGTTTGGCCGAAGTCTCCATTGTTGCCCAAAATAGAGCTTCTCCCAAACAAATCATTGTTAAATTTAGATCCGAGCTTTCCCGACCAATTGAGGATTTGCTGCCAGAGAATCTGAGATTTGACAGACCTAGTCAAAATGAGAGCTTGATAGATCTTTTCGATCAACACGCCTTAAGGAGTGTCTTAGATCAGCATGACTTCAAAGCAATGCGTCCCTTATTTGAAGATTTGGTGCGCAGAAAAAAACAAAGCGGCAAATCTGAATCTCAAATTTTCAAGGAGATTAAGAGCAAATTTGCAGAACGCACAAAACGCGTCATTGAAAAATCCCAGATACCGGAAAACATTTCAGGAACTTATGCTCTTGAGTTCGACGACTCCATACCCACTGACAGGATCCATGAAATAATTGCTGCCCTCGAGCAAAACCCTCAAGTCGCTTATGCCGAGCAAGACGGCTGGATTTGGGCGGCGATGACTCCTAACGACCCCATGTGGTCCTCTTCCCTTGCAGATCTTAACGAATATGATCTCTTCCATTTTAGAACTACCGGAAAACTCGGTCTGGTTCGCGAGAACTTCGAGCAAGCTTGGGATGTCACAACGGGTACGGGGGTGGTGGTTGCTGTCACCGACACGGGCCTTGATTGCGATCATCCGGATATGGCTGCTAACTGTTGGACAAACGATAAGGAAATTCCTGGAAATGGAATCGATGACGATGGCAATGGCTATATTGACGATACTTGGGGTTGGGATTTTATTAACAATAGTAATGATCCGACAGATGACAATAGCCACGGTACTCATGTGGCTGGCACCATCGCGGCCGTCGGTAACAATTTCTTAGATGTTATTGGCGGTGCCTTTGGTAGCAAGATAATGCCAGTGAAGGTGTTAAATCTTAGCGGCATTGGCCAATGGTCCGAGGTAGCCAGTGGGACAAACTACGCTTGTAATAATGGTGCGGATGTCATTAATGCCAGTTTGGGAGGCTATGGATTTACCCAAGCCATAGCGGATGCTGTTGCCGCTTGCCGCAGCCTTGGCGTTACCTATGTTGCTGCCGCTATGAATGATAACGTGGACTGTGCGGCATCGTATCCCTGCAGTTATAGCGGCGTTCAATGTGTTGCTTCTTTGGATGCTACAGATGAAAAATCAAGCTATTCTAATTTTGGCAATTGTATTGATGTGGCGGCTTACGGCCGGGATATAGTTTCCCTTCAGGCAGGTGGCATACCGGACTATACCAACACCGTAAGATGGATGAGCGGTACCAGTATGGCCACACCTCAGGTGGCAGCCCTGGCCGCTTTGATTATTTCAAAAAACCCGAGCTTTAGTAATGATCAGGTAGCTCAGATCATACGAACAACTGCAGATGATATTCACGACGCGGGCTTTGATATCACTAGTGGTTATGGGCGAATCAACGCCTGGCAGGCTGTCCAAGTCAACAGTGCTTTAGAAGCCATTATTACAGCTCCTCTGGTAGCTAACCAGTTACTAGCGAGAACCGATGTAACAGGTAAGGCGTGCGGAGCAAATTTTTCCAGCTACGTATTAGATATTGGTGCTGGCCAGAATCCCATCTCTTGGACAACTCTTTCCAGTTCCTCCTTACAAGTTTGCGGTGCTGGCACGGGAGGAAATCTGGGTTCTATAAATGTATCAAGCTTAGTTGAAGGTACTGCTTACACCCTGCGTCTTACTGTTACCGACACATCGGGCAACCAGTATGTTGATCGCGTGGGTGACCTGAAGTTTGCCATATTGCCCACTGTAACTATCATCTCTCCTCTGGAGGGTCACACGTATGGCGGTGCAACCGTTTTAGTGTCTGGCACGGCTTCGGACAACATAGCCGTGGACAGAGTGGAGGTTCAATTAGATAACGATCCCTACATCCTGGTCTCTGGCACAGACAATTGGTCTTACGAGCTAACCATTCCCCGAGATAATTACCAGGTACACATTGTTCGAGCTAAAGCCACGGATAATTTTGGTAACCAACAAATATCAATTGTTACCATTATTGTGGATACACGACTTCCCGTTATCTCAAACGTTTTAGCAGATCAAATTGAGGCAACTTCTGCTCGAATCACTTGGACAACAAATAAAAATGCAGATTCTCAAGTAGAGTATGGTTTAACCACAGCCTACGGCAATACCACCACTGTAGCGCCTGCTTTAGTTACGAGTCATTCCCAGAGCATCACGGGTCCAACCGTTCTTGTTCAACTAATAACACCTTTACCACGGCGAATCCGCCAGACATCACCGCTCCTACCATTTCCATGAGCTCACCTCTGGAGGGTGCCACGGTTACCGGTTCCGCTGTAACGGTTTCAGCTTCTGCGTCGGATAATGTTGGAGTCGTTGGCGTTCAGTTTAGACTCGACGGAGTAAATTTAGACACAGAGGATACCTCTGCTCCTTATAGCATCATTTGGAATAGCACCTTAACAGCAGGTGGAGCCCATACCCTTAGCGCTTTAGCCAGAGACGCGGCGGGCAATCAAGCGACCGCGACGAGTGTTAATGTAACGGTGGATAACACCGCTTGCGTCAGTTAAAATTACAAGAACTGCTTCCGGCATATCCGATGTCTATACCAATCCGAGGATAGTGGGAATTTTGGCTGGTGAAACCTATCGTGTTTCTGCGTGGCTGCGCCGAAGTGAGATTGGAGGCTCTTCTTCTTCCTCGGGCGCCAGGGTGACCGTGCGCTGGTATAACAGCTCTGATTCTCAACTGAGCGAAGACACAGTTTGTAGTAACTTGCAGGGAACTGCCGATTGGACAGAGTGTACGCGATCTTTTGTTACCCCACTTGAAACAGCCAAGGCTCGTGTTTTTTTAAGATTGTACAATTCTACGGGCACCGTGCATTTTGACGACGTTTCTCTACAATTTACCGCTCCAGATACCATTGGTCCTTCTATCTCGGGTATTTCTGTTTCCGGGATTACCGACACCCAAGCTACGATTGCCTGGACGACCAACGAAGATGCAAATTCTCAAGTGGAGTACGGCCCCTCGATCGCTTATGGCTTGAGCACGGCTTTAGATAGCGCGTTGGTGACTGGTCACAGCCAGAATCTGACAGGACTTAGCGCGTCTACCTTGTACCACTATCAGGTTTGCTCCGCTGACGCGGCTGGCAACCGAACCTGTTCTGAAGATCAAACACTGAATACTCTGGCCCCGCCCACGGTTGGTACCAACCTTGTTTCTAATACAGGTTTTGAATCTGGAACCTCGGGGTGGAGTTTTTGTAGCAGCTCGTATTGTTCAATAGACAGTGCTATCTATAGATCGGGAACGTATGCCGCTAAAATTACCCGAACTTCCCGTGGCATCTCGGAAATTTATACTAATCCAAGAATTTCCGGTGTTACCGCCGGGCAGAATTACCGTATTACCGCCTGGTTGCGCCTAGAAGCTGTTGTTGATAGTTCTTCCTCTTCCGGTGCGCGTGTTGTCGTTCGATGGTACGACAGTTTGAGTTCTCAAATTGGGGGAGATGTTACCGTTTGTAGTGGTATTCAGGGAACCGTAGATTGGACCGAGTGCTCTAACCTCTTCATTGCCCCCGCCTCCGCTACGCAAATGAGGGTATTTCTGCGTCTCTATAATGCCACAGGGAGCGTGTGGTTCGATGATGTTTCGGCCAACCAGGTCACCTACTAACTCGTGTTATGGGACTTTTTACTTATCACATAACGGTGAGAAGCGCCGTGAATTTTAGTTATTCCCGCCCAGGATGATCGGTAGACCATCCTTCCCGCTTCCGATCACAACCACCTTGGTGTTCTGACTGTCGGCCAGTTTGGCGGTTGCCTCGATTCCCTTCCAGGTGAGGAAGAAGGGAGTCAGTCCGCTCGTGACGATTCGTTGAAAATCGGCGATTCCCTGTGCCTCGACCCGCTTTCTGTCCGCCTCCTGCTTCTCCTTGTCCAAGACGAACTTCATCTGTTCGGATTGTTGTTCCGCCTCCAATTTTTTCTCAATGGCCGTGGAGAGGATCTGGGGCAGAGTCACATTGCGGAGCAACACTTTTTCTATTGTAATGCCGCGTTCTTCCATGAGGGGGGCCAACTGCTTGTAAATTTCGTCTGACATCAGACTTCGTTCGGAGGTGTAAAGCGCCTTCGCCTCATAGCTGGCTGTAACTCCCCTCACGACGGAGCGGGCCTGTGGAACGACAACAACCCGTGTGTAGTCGGGGCCAATTGTCCGGTAGACCTCGGCCGCCTTTTCCGGATTGAGGCTAAAGAGAAGCGAGGCGTCGAGCGTGACGCTCAACCCCTCTTTGGAGGGGACATTCGCCGCCTCCTCGATCTGCTGGGTCCGGATCGACATCTTGTGGATCCGCAGGAGGGGATTGACGATGTGAAAACCGGCCGGAATCGTTTCACTATAAATCTTTCCAAAGAAATCCTTGATTCCAACATTCCCGGCCGGGATAATCGTGAAACATTTTGACGAGAGCCAGACCAGAAACAGGAGTCCTACGTAGAACAGCAATCCTTTCTTTCTTGGGAAGAGGCGGTCCAGAAGATCTCTTGGATTAAATGACTCGTCGCTCATGGTGATTCTCCTTTTGACTAAAAAAACAGGTTATGGATACGTAGGGTTTCATACAGGGGTATAACATGGGTCCGCAAGATAAAAAGGGGCGCATCTGTTTTCCATTTGAGACCCCCTACATCAACACGATTCCGGTTGGGGATCAGCCACCCTATCCGGGTGACTTCAAGATCGAACAACAGATCCGGAACATGATCCGCTGGAATGCGATGGCGATGGTCGTTCGAGCTAACATGCGTGAGCCAGGGATCGGCGGTCATATTTCGACCTACGCCTCCTCCGCAAACCTCCTGGAGGTCGCCTTTTGCCACTTTCTAAAGGGGCATGATCATCCGGAGGGAGGGGACCAGGTCTTTTTTCAAGGGCATTCCTCGCCCGGAATTTATGCCCGTGCCTTTCTGGAAGGGCGGGTGACGCTTCAACAGGTGGAGAACTTTCGTCGCGAGTTGGCGGAAGGAGGGGGACTCTCTTCCTATCCGCATCCGTGGCTGATGCCTGATTTCTGGGAGTTTCCAACCGTCTCGATGGGACTCTCACCGATTCAGGCGATCTATCAGGCGAGGTTTAATCGCTATCTTGAGGATCGTGGAATCAAAGAGACGAGTAGTCAACGTGTCTGGGCGTTTGTGGGGGATGGAGAGATGGACGAACCGGAGTCGATGGGCTCGATCACCGTCGCCTCACGTGAACAGCTCGACAACCTGATTTTTGTCGTCAATTGTAACCTTCAACGCCTCGATGGCCCGGTTCGCGGCAACGGCAAGATTATTCAGGAGCTGGAGTCGATCTTTCGGGGGGCCGGCTGGAATGTGATCAAGGTGATCTGGGGGCGTGACTGGGACCCGCTGCTTGCTGCCGATAAAGAAGGGCATCTCGTTCGGCGAATGGGCGAGGCGGTCGATGGTGATTATCAGAAGTATGTCGTCGAACCTGGCAGCTATACACGGCAACATTTTTTTGGGAGAGATCCGGAGCTTTTAAAGATGGTTGAGTTGTTGACGGACGACCAGATCCGACGACTCCGTCGTGGGGGGCACGACACCTTCAAGATCTATTCTGCCTACAAGGCGGCTATGGAGAATAAGGGCAGTCCGACGATCATTCTGGCAAAGACGATCAAGGGATATGGATTGGGCGAGGGTGGAGAGGGACGAAACATCACCCATCAGCAAAAAAAGCTTAACGAGGCGGAGCTCCGGCAGTTTCGGGACCGATTCAAGATCCCGATTTCGGATAAACATCTCAAGGAGGCCCCCTTTTATCGCCCGCCGGCTAATAGCCCAGAAATAGAATATCTCCTCGAACGCCGCCGGGCATTAGGCGGGTTTGTTCCACGCAGAAAAACAGCAAAAGAGAAAATTTCAACCGTTACACTGAGCGATTTTCGGGAATTTCTTGTCGGAACCCAGGAAGGACGGGAGGTTTCGACAACAATGGCGTTTGTCTCTCTTTTGTCAAAGCTCCTCCGCCATCCCCGTCTTGGAAAATTTATCGTCCCGATCCTTCCTGACGAGGCGAGGACTTTTGGAATGGAACCGCTCTTTCGTCAGGTTGGGATCTACTCCGCCATGGGTCAGCTTTACGAACCGGTCGATGCGAAGATGATCCTTTACTACCGCGAGGCGAAGGAGGGGCAGCTCATTGAAGAGGGGTTGACCGAGGCAGGGGCGATCTCCTCTTTTGCAGCGGCTGGCAGTTCGGAGTCGAGTCATGGGGTAATGATGATCCCATTCTACATTTTCTACTCGATGTTTGGTTTCCAGAGGGTCGGCGATTTGATCTGGGCGTTGCAGGATCAACGGTGTCGCGGTTTTATTCTGGGGGCGACGGCGGGAAGGACGACGCTTTCCGGTGAAGGACTTCAACATCAAGATGGTCACAGTCCTCTTTTTGCCAGTGCCTATCCGCGCGTGAAGAGTTACGAACCGACCTTTGCCTACGAGATCCTTGTTCTCATTCGAGAAGGGATCCGCGAAATGTACGAGAGGGGAAGGGAGCTGATGTACTACCTCACCCTTCAGAACGAGAATTATCCGATGGCACCAATGCCGGACGGTGTTGAGGAGGGAATCCTCAAGGGGATGTATCTTTTTTCCAGTGGGGATATGGGAGGAAGGGCACAGCAAGCGGCGCCCCTACGTGTAACACTGTTGGGAAGCGGCTCGATTTTTCAGGAGGTTTTGAAGGCGCAGAAGATTTTGAGGGAAAAGTTCCATATCGTTGCTGACGTCTGGAATGTCACGAGCTACAGTGAGCTCCGACGCGAGGCGCTCGAGGTGGAGCGTTGGAACGTGCTCCATTCAAGCGAACCGCAAAAAAAACCTTGGATCACCCAGCGGTTGGGCAAGGTAGAGGGGCCCGTGATCTCTGTCAGCGACTGGATCCGGGCGGTCCCGGACCAGATTGCACGATGGGTGCCCCATTTTTATTCGTTGGGAACTGATGGTCTTGGGCGTAGTGCCTCGCGGGCGGAGCTGCGTCGTTTTTTTGAGGTTGATGCCGAATCGATTGTCGTGGCGAGTCTCTCCCAACTGGCCCGGCAGGGGAAGATCGGTCATCAGGTGGTAGGGGAGGCGATCCAAGGATTTGGAATCAATCCGGCCAAAGAAGATCCAGGTCTATAGCGTTTCAACTTTTTATTCGTACGGTAGTGCGGATAAAAAGTTAGAAATACTTATGGTTGGTCATTTTAAATTGTACTCATTGAAAGTTAATAAACCATATCCTAAATTTAAGATAAACTTTGGTCCTATTTTTGAACCCTTGCAATGTGTAGCGGATTGTATATACTTCAAGAATCCGTGGATTTCACCTTGCTCAAGGGGTTCGAGTGGGACGTCGGGAATATAGCAAAAATACAGAGCCGCCTTGACCTGGCCACGGTCGAGTTTGCATTTCATGGAGGACCCTATGTGGCATTTGATGAAAAGCATTCCTCGCACGAAAAGAGGTGGCTGTTGGTTAATAAAGTACAGGAACGATGTATTTTTATTATTTTTACAACACGTGACAGAAAAATTCGCGTGATTTCGGCAAGGTACATGAGAAAAAAGGAGGCCAAGAAATATGAAGACTGGTTCAAAAAGGAGTAAGGCAAGAAAGGCCTATTCAGAGACCGATATTGATCGGTGGCTTAAGGGAGCCGACTTGTCGCGGCTTTCTTCAAAAATCAAATTTCACAAAGTCAGTTTTTCCAATCTACAACCGACCGATTGGGACAATCTTTATGAAGACTTTCAAAGGAGCAAGCCAATTAGTATCCGTCTGCCAGTGCGTGTGATTGACAAGTTGAAGCAGGTCTCTCTCCAAAAAGGAATTGCTTATCAGTCGCTGATTCGGATGTGGGTGACCGAGAAACTGCAAATGGGCTCTTAATGTTGTTGTTTTTGCCGATAAGCTTTGGTCATCGACACCGAGCAATCATTGGAATATAATAGGTCTCACGTGAATCCTGCCCTTAAGAAAGGTTATTGGGGAGCGGTCATACTGCTTTGTGTCTTTATCATGGCCGGTTTTCCCGCACCTCGGATAAAAAAAGAGGTCAAGCGCAAGTTCCCGAAATCTCTTATAAAAGTAGAAGAGCTCAGGATAAAAGAGGAGGTGCCGCTGGAGGTTATTGCGAAGGACCGATTTTTTAAGGCCCTCATTCGTAAAGGTGTGGCGAAAAAAAAGGGAGGGGCAAGGATCGAGCCACGGCGGGCGATCCCCTCTTATTATTATCGCCCGTCGATTGACCCCAGGGTCCTCTCAGGGATGGAGCGACGCAAGACGATTCGGGTGAGTGTATTTGCAGATGACACGGATTACTCACCCCCTATATCAGACGATGATATTGAAGAGACATTTGAATTTGCCTCAGAGACGCTTCAGTCAAGTACGGGTTGGGTTTATCGAGTGATTGATATCCAACACGGGAGCTACTCAGCTTTGGGATCCAATGCCTCGGATTATCTTCAAGAGAGGTCTGATGGAGAATTAGAGTTGCCCGACTACATCGTTTTCTTTGCAAAGGATACCGATTCCCTTAGTTACGGGGGACACACCCTTGGTCCGTTTGCCTTTGAAACTGTTTGTAATCGAGCGGGTTCTCCTTACTATCCGCCGGGAGACGTTTATGGGGCGGTTCTTGATTGGCACCATCTGCTGGGCAGGTGTGGCTATGAGCTTGAGGGTGACTCCTATGTTCATGTGAGCTCAACTTCGTCAGGAGGAGCATGTCGTAATCAAGATGGACTTGAATGTGTCTTCCGCTATGGGGAATGGCAGTGTCCCGATCTCCTCGAGGATCCTGACTTCCTTCCATTTCTGGAAGACAGGCGTCTTTTTACCGCTGCCACTATCAACCACGAGCTCTTGCATTCTTTTGGACCTCCGGGGAGGAGCGATACCAATCATGGCTGTGGTCCTGAGGTCCCACCGGAAATTGTTGAACTATCAGCGTTTAACATCTGTGGGACAACGATCAGCTCTCTCTCGCAAGCATCCCGAAGCTGTGCGGGTGATCCCCGTCCACCAGGACTCCGTTGTAGAGAGGATCTGGAATGTCAAAGTGAACAGTGTTATTCCTTTCTCCCTCCTTCCGGGAGACGGACACGGTCTCTCTGTTCTCAATCCTGTGAAAGTGATGAAGATTGTTCCGCGGTTGAATTCTGGAGGGTGAGCTGTCTTGATCGTGCCGGGTCGCCGGTGACAGAAAAGGGATGCTATTATGAGTGATCCCTTGCCAGTAAAAATCCTTTGACTTCCTGCGTCAGTGTAAGAAAAGGGTGCCAGTGGCCTTCCCGGTAGGGCGGGCTTACCTTAAGAGGGGGAGATTACTGAAGGAGGTTTATTTTATGGAAGCTGTCATTGTTGCCGCGGTTCGAAGCCCGATGGGTAGATCCGGTAAGGGACTTCTTCAAAACATGAGGATTGATGACTTGGGTGCTGTGGTGGTTCGTGAGGTTCTGAAAAGGGTGCCCAATCTCGATCCCAAGGAGATTGAGGATGTCCAGATCGGCTGTGCCATGCCGGAAGGTGAACAGGGGATGAACGTGGCACGTCAGATCAGCATGCTCTCCGGTATCCCGCTGGAGGCGGCCGCCACCACGATCAACCGCTTTTGTGCCTCCGGATTAGAGTCGATCTGTAATGCGGCCTTGCGGGTCATGACCAGTCACGGCGATGTTTTTGTGGCAGGCGGGGTGGAGTCAATGAGCCATGTTCCGATGGGGGGATTCAATCCCTCGCTCAACGAAAAATTTTTTCAGGGAGGTTTGCCACAGGCGTACGTCTCGATGGGGATCACGGCTGAGAATGTCGCCTCAAAATATAAGGTGAGCCGTGAGGATCAGGACCGGTTCGCCCTCGGTTCTCACCGGAAGGCGGTTGCGGCCCAAAAAGAGGGGAAATTCAAAAGTGAGATGATGGCGATTGAGGTCCAGCTGCCGGATGGAAAGAAGGTGCTCCTCGACCGGGACGAGACCCCACGTGAGGAGTGTAGCCTCGAACAGCTTGCCAAGTTGAAACCGGCTTTTTTAGAGGGAGGCTCAGTCACTGCAGGGAATTCATCACCACTGACCGATGGTGCCGCGGCTGTTGTTGTCATGTCGATCGATCGTGCCAAGGCGTTGGGGATTCGTCCGCTGGTTAAAATTCGTGCCATGGCCGTCGCCGGTCTGGAACCGGAGTATATGGGGATGGGTCCTGTCCCTGCCGTCAAAAAAGTTTTGAAGAGGGCTGGCATGACACTCAAGGATATTGATGTGATCGAGATCAATGAGGCGTTTGCGTCCCAATCCCTTGCGGTTATTCGCGAGTTGGACCTCGATATGGAAAAAGTGAATCCACATGGAGGGGCGATTGCCCTCGGCCACCCGCTTGGTTGCAGTGGCTCTCGTATTATGGCGACGCTGATTAATGGTTTAATTATCAAGAATAAAACCGTTGGTCTTGAAACGATGTGTATTGGGGGCGGCCAAGGAATGGCCGCGATTGTGGAGCGGTTGTGATAAAGGCCCATCTGCTTCGTTGGCTGGCTCGGATGCTCCTCGACGTACGACACAAGTACGCCTGCGGTGCTCCTCACCAGCCTGCCTTGCATCCGGGCCTTTCTCCCAACCGCTCCTCGGATGGGTAGGAGAATGACCCCCTCTCCCCCTAAGCGGGAGAGGGGAATTGATATAGGGATGATGTTGGAGGGTGAGGGTGGAAATCAAAAGAGTTGCCGTTCTTGGTTCCGGTATCATGGGGTCGGGCATTGCGGCTCATCTGTCGGGGGCCGGGATTCCTTGTTACCTCCTTGATATTGTCCCGAAGGAGCCCGGTGCGGATCGCAACAGGTTGGCGAAGGCCGGAATCGAAGCACTCCTGAATTCAAAGCCGTCCCTGATTTTTTCAAAGAGAGATGCCCGATTGATCACTCCAGGCAACTTTGAAGACGATTGGGAAAAGTTGAAGGAGTGTGACTGGGTCATTGAGGTGGTTGTTGAACGGCTCGATATCAAACGGCAGGTCTTCGAACGTGTCGAGCAGACAGTCCGTCCTGAGACGATTGTAAGCTCAAACACATCGGGATTGTCACTTCGCTCGATGTCTGAGGGGCGCTCCTCTCCTTTTCGGAGAAATTTTCTTGTGACCCACTTTTTTAACCCTGTCCGTTATATGAAGCTCGTTGAGGTCGTCTCTTCATCCGAGACGGATCCCGGTACTGTCGAGACCATGGTCAGATTTTTGGAACAAAAACTTGGCAAAGGGGTTGTTTTTGCCAAGGACACCCCTAATTTTATCGCTAATCGGATCGGGGTCTTCGGCTGGTTTTCTGCCATGAAGTACATCCTGGAAAAAAATTATCCTGTCGAGGCGGTCGACAAAATTTTGGGGCCGGCGATTGGTCGTCCCAAGAGCGGGATGTTTCGGACGACCGATATGGTGGGGGTTGATACACTGGCCCATATCGCCCACCACACCTACGAGAGTTGTCCCAATGATGAGATGAGGGAGATTTACAAGGTCCCGAAAATTGTTGAGGAGATGATTGAAAAAAAACAGCTTGGGGAAAAAACGGGGCAAGGTTTCTACAAAAAGGTAAAACGGGGGGATGGAATCTCCGAGATTTTGGTTCTCGATTGGCAGACGGGCGAATACCGTTCTCAACAGAAGGTTCGTTATCCTTCACTTGGCAAGGTGAAGGAGATCGAATCATCCGCCGCACGATTGAAATTTTTTGTAAATCAAAAAGATGAGGGGGGAGAGCTTGCCTGGAAGGTTGTTCGTGACACCCTGCTCTATTCTGCCAACCGGATTCCTGAGATTGCTGATGATATCGTCAATTTCGATAATGGAATGAAGTGGGGATATAACTGGGATCTGGGCCCGTTTGAAATCTGGGATTGCCTGGGCGTCAAAGAGGCTGTCGAGAGAATCCGCCAGGACGGCTTCAAGATTCCATCGTTCGTTGAAGCGGTCCTTCAGAAGGGTGAAGGGACATTTTATCGCCGAGGCGCCGCCGGTCTTGAATATTTTGATCTCCATACCTCTTCCTACAAGGCAATCCGGCAGGGAGAGGGGGTCCTCCTTCTGAAATCAATCAGGGAACGGACGCCAGTGCTTCGCAAGAATGATTCAGCCTCATTGATCGATATTGGGGACGGTGTCCTTTGTCTCGAATTTAACTCCAAGATGAACGCGATAGACGACGAGATCTGCTCCCTCATGAAAGAGGGTGTTCGGGAGGCGGAAAGAAACTTCACGGGCATGGTTGTTGCCAACGAAGGGGAGAACTTTTCGGTCGGTGCCAATCTGATGCTCCTCTTCATGGCGGCCCAGATGGGGGATTGGAAACAGATCGAAACCGTTTTAAAAAACTTTCAGGACGCCTGTATGGGGCTCCGCTATTCCGCCAAGCCGGTTGTCGCCGTTCCTTTCAATCTCGCGTTGGGTGGTGGTTGCGAGGTCTGTTTGGGGGCCGATGCGATTCAGGCACACGCGGAGCTGTACATGGGGCTTGTCGAGTTGGGTGTTGGACTGATCCCGGCAGGCGGCGGTTGCAAGGAGATGATCCGCCGGTTCGATGAGTCGGTTAAGATGGGGCCTTTTCCAAAGGTGCAGCGGGCCTTTGAGACGATCGGTTTTGCCAGGGTCTCTACCTCTGCCAAGGAGGCGCAGGAGATCGGTTACATGACCAAAAAAGACAGGATCAGCCTTTCACGCGACCGTCTCCTGACGGATGCCAAGCGTCGTGTTGTGGAGATGGCCAAGAACTACCAAAGACCGGTTCCCAGGGAAGATATTGTTCTGCCGGGACATGGTGGCTACTACGCCATGGTCTCAGCGATTGAGGGTTTTCGCCTGCAGGGGAAGATCAGCGAGCATGACGAGGTGATCGCTAAAAAGCTTTCTCACATTCTTACGGGTGGCGATAGGCCGAACATGGGAAGGGTCTCGGAGCAAAAACTGCTCGACCTCGAACGGGAGGTTTTTCTCTCACTTTGTGGCATGGAGAAGACGCAGGAACGAATCCAACACATGCTATTAAAAGGCAAGCCGCTCCGAAACTGAGTCCTTCGATTCATAAATTCGGTGACGAATTTGTTTGCTCAGGACTAGTGCTGAGCGAGTAATTTTGTTGATTTTTTTGGCTTTGTATATACGCCATAGTAATTACGAGTCGAAGTACTGAGGAGTTTTATGCGTCGGGTGCGAAAGGCTGTCATTCCTGCTGCCGGTATTGGAACCCGCTTCCTGCCGATCACCAAGGTCGTTCCAAAGGAGATCTTGCCGATCGGCAGAAAGCCCGTGATTCAGTATGTTGTCGAAGAGGCGATTGCGTCGGGGATCGAGGAGATCATTTTTATCATCAGCCCTGGCAAGGAGATGATTGTTGATTATTTCCGCTCTGATCCAGTTCTTGAGTCTGTTCTGGGTGAGAGAGGGAAGAGGGAGGAGATTGAGCTTCTTGGCCGTATCCCGACTTGCGCCAAGGTTAGCGCCGTCTACCAGAGGCAACCGTTGGGACTGGGTCATGCGGTTCTTTGTGCCAAAGAGGCGGTTGGGAATGAGGACTTTCTCGTCATCTTGCCGGATGTGGTTGTGGATGCGAAGGTGCCGGCCTGTCGTCAGTTGATAGAGGTGTGTGGAAAAGCGTGGGGGCTCTTGATGGAGAAGGTCCCAAGAGAGAGGGTCAGTTTTTATGGAATTGTTGAGGTTGAGCGCGTTGGAAATGAACTCTATCAGATCCTGGGGGCTGTTGAAAAACCGAGTTCGGAAACTGCCCCGTCCGACCTTTCCATTTTAGGACGCTATCTGCTCCCCCCAGATGTTTTTTCCTGTATTGAGGCACTGACACCAACGGCTTTGGGAGAAATCCAACTTACAGAAGCGATTGATCGGCTGACGCGTCAGAGACCGGCTTATGGAGCGGTATGCCAGGGACTCCTTTTTGATGTAGGGACACCCGAAGGATTCATGCGTGCGGGGAGACACTATTTGGATACGGATCTTCCGTAGTCATCCTCAAGGCGGATAATATCATCCTCACCGAAGTAGGCCCCTCTCTGGACCTCGATAACCTCAAGAGTTTCTTTCCCGTCGTTGCCAAGTCGGTGGGGTGCTTCACAGGGGATATTGATTGATTCACCAGGCGAAAGAATTGATTCATGATCACCACAAATGACGCGGGCAATTCCCTTGAGGATAACCCAGTGTTCCGAGCGGTGGCGGTGTTTCTGCAGACTTAGTTTTTTCCCGGGGTCGACCAGAAGCCGCTTGACCTTGTGGTCCGGGGTGTCTTCCAGGATTGTGAACGATCCCCAAGGACGTCGGACGGTCCGATGAGAAACGGTCAACTCGTTTTTTGTTTTTTTGAGCCGGTCGACGATCTCCTTGACCTCTTGAACCCGTTCCCGCGGACTCACCAGGACCGTGTCGTCTGTTCTGATAATTACAAGATTTTCAATCCCGATGGTGGCGATGAGACCCTGATCGGCATAGAGGAGTGACGAGCGTGTATCGCGTGTCAGCGTCTCTCCACGAATGACATTTTGATCTGAATCCTTAGGGCTGATATTGTAGTACGCCTCCCAGCTTCCCAGATCGTTCCAGCCGGCCTCCATCGGTATGACAACGCCACCGTCTGTCTTTTCCATGAGTCCGTAATCGATCGAAAGTTTTGGGAGGGAGGCATAACCGCGTTCCAAGGTTGCCGCAGTAAGTGATGGATCTCCAAGTTCTTTGGCAATGCTGTAGATTTCAGGCCGAAGTCTCTTTAGAAGGGTCTGAAAAACTTCCGCACGAAAGAGAAACATGCCGGAGTTCCAGAAGTAACTTCCTTCCGCCAGATAGCGCAACGCTGTTTCATAATCCGGTTTTTCCACGAAGGAACCAATTTTGAAGCCACCGGGTGTATTCAAAGGATGCTCGGCTCGAATATAACCATACCCCGTTGCGGGGTAGAGGGGGCGGATGCCGAATGTGACAATCGCCTCTTCACCGACTAACCGAATCCCCTTCTGAAGGGCCTTCATAAAGGCTTCTTCATTGGAGATGAAATGATCAGACGGAAAGATCCCGATAATCGCCTTTGGATCTTGACGGGCAATCACTGCTACGGACCACGAGATGGCCGGGAGGGTGTTTCTTCCCTCAGGTTCCGCCAGAATCATTTTCGTGAGGTCGGGATGAACGGCCTCCAGTTGACGTTGGACCTCAAAGTGATGATCCGCTTGTGTCACCGTTACAATATGATCTGGAGAGATGGTTTTAAGCAGACGCAGCGCGGTGAGTTGGAGGAGCGTCTTTTCTTCCGTTAACGGAAGGAGTTGCTTGGGCAGGAGGCTTCGTGAGAGGGGCCATAAGCGGGTTCCGGTCCCACCGGCCAGGATGACGCCATACAAAGAGGGCATAGAAAGTCTCATAACACCGGCCTATAGAAGGCGCAATATCTCCCGTGCCAAGGCCGGTGCCGCCGTTAAGCCTGGCGACTCAATCCCCAGAGCATGAATCCAGTTCCCCTTCTTTTTGAGGATGAATTCGCCAACGGGTTGTCCTGCCCGAAAGAGTTTTGGCCGGTTTCCTGAGTATCCCTGTGAAAGGCTGAAGTCTTTGAGATGGGGCAGATAAAATCTTACGGATCTCTGAAAGTCTTCTATCGAGGAGAGAGGAGAATAGTTTGACTTCTCGCGGATGAAAAAGGCATTGGGCCCTACCAAAGTTTGGCCGTCAAGGGTCGGTGTCAGATGGACCCCCAGACCATGGGCCGACCGATTGGGAAGGTGATAGACGGGACGTTGGAGCGGTTGTTGGTTAAGGAGATAGTAATCCCCACGACAAGGTCGGATTTCGTATTCATTCAACCCGGACCAGCGAGCGACCTCATCGGCATAAAGTCCCGCGGCATTAATCGCAAGATCAAACGGAATTTCTCCACGTTCTGTTTCCAGTGCACGCTCTCCCCTGAGCCCGGTGACCCTGCATCCCAGAATGATATGGACTCCCCGTTCCTCAAGGTAAAGCGCCATTGATTTGAGATAGCCCGCGGCATCGACGAGCCCTGTTGAAGGGATGAAAATTGCTTGGGTAGGTCTTAGAAGAGGTTCTTGCCGAGAAAGTTGTTTTGGGGAGAGAAGTTGAGGTTTGGTGATCGGAAGATTCTCTATCCGGGCAAGAAAAGTTTCCAGATCTGCTTCCTGTCCCTCTTCAGGGACGATCCATTTACCACAGGCCTGGTGGTTGACATTCAACTCACGGAGCCATTGATAGGTGAACCGGTTTCCCTCAATGCAGACCTTTTCCTTGAATGAACCAGGTTTGTAGAAAACTCCGGAATGGATAACGCCGCTGTTTCTACCGCTTGTCTCCTCTCCAAGAGACGAGGCCGTCTCAAGGAGATAAACCTCATCCCCCCTCTCCTGAAAAACTCTCGCTGTATGAAGACCGACAATTCCGGCACCGATGATAACAACTAACATTTTTTCTCCAATTAAGAGATTGGCAAATCGGCATCCTGTTTTTTAAGAAAGTAGAGTCCTGTCACCAGCTTCAGGAGAAGATTAAAGACAGAAAACAGGAGGCCTATGTAAAAGAGGAGCTCCCCTACGGAAAGCAAGCCATTTTCCAGCGGAACTCCCTGGATATGAGGCTTGAAGAATTCCACCATTGCGGCCTGTGTGGTACCGAGCCCAGAAGGAGTGATCGGGATTGTGCCGACCAGAACGACAAAGGGAAAGAAGGCGAGTACTTTTGCGAGAGGGATTGAGGCCTGAAAAAAATGGGCGACAACATAAAGGGTTGTGTTGAGTGCCAGATGCATCGGTAATCTAGCCATAATTCCGCGAAGATAATCAGTCGGGACCGCATGGTGGAAGGTGTGAAAAAGGTCTCTCGTTCGGACCCATTTCAAGGTGCGCCAGTTGAGCGGAAGCCGAAAAAAGAGAAAGAGTGCGAAGAGGCCAACGGTACTTCCTCCCCAGATGGCCTGGATGAATTGACTCAGGTTAATCTCATGTACAACAAGATTTGTTGTCAAAGAGCCGATAAAGGCAAGCAAGATCGTTGTGTAGAGGTCGATCAGAACAATAAAGAGCATAAGGCTCGAACTTTTAAAAAAAGGGATCTTTTTCTTCTGTTTTAAAAAATAAGCGAATGCGCCCTGGCCGGCTCCAAAGTTGAGCGTCATCAGGAGGTACGAGGCGAAACGGATTGGCCCTATGTCTCGTACGGAGAGGGGATGTCCAAAGTGCGAGAAGAACCAGCCCAGCGACCAACAGTCGAAAAACCACATGAAAATGAAGTAACCAATAGAATAAATACAAAACGGCAAGACATTGAGGTATTGCCATGCTGTCAGAATTTGTGAGGGGGGGTACTGCCGAAACAGGTAATACAGGATGACCAACGCAAGGGCCCAAGGGAGAATTTTTTTAAAAGACTTTATGAGCAGAGAATGAATTTTACTCTCCGTTCTTATTTTGAGACTACAAATTTGTCGATATTTTCAAAGGCTGGAGAGGCTTGGGAGGAGTCTGGCAATCCCTCCGACTTAAAGGTCGGGATAAGGTCGGCGAACAATTGGAGAAGGGTCTCTGAGTCACCTGCTTGGGCGATCTCTTCAAACTCTCTGATTTTGTTCATCAGGAGGTGATGGTTCATTGGTGCAGAACTTTCTACCAGCATGATGTTTTCAATCCCGGACGGTTTGATTGATTCGTCTTTCCCAACAAGTTCTTCATACAGTTTTTCGCCGGGTCGGTGGCCAATAAAGGAGATCGGAATCTCAGTGTCCGGGAGATAACCGGTCAGGCGGATCAGGTTTCGAGCCAGCTCAAGCACCTTGATCTGTTCGCCCATCTCGAGCACAAAGACGTCTCCCTTGTGTGCCAAAGCAGTCGCATGAAGGACAAGATGAACCGCTTCGGGGATTAGCATAAAATATCGCCGCATCTCTTCATGGGTGATGGTGACAGGCCCTCCCTCCTCGATCTGTTTTATGAATCGTGGAATGACACTGCCGTTGCTGCCAATGACGTTTCCAAAACGGACTGAAGCAAAAACAGTTGGGTATCTCCTGTCCATTTGCTGTATGAAAAGCTCGGCGATTTTCTTGGTGGCCCCCATCACACTGGAGGGATTAACGGCCTTATCACTTGAGATGAGTATGAAGCGTTCAGCCCCATGACGTGCGGCGGCCTCGGCAACAGTTCGGGTTCCCGCAACATTGTTTTTCACTGCTTCACAGGGATGAGACTCCATCAGGGGGACATGTTTATGAGCCGCGGCATGAAAGACAATCTGGGGGCGAAGTTGTTCGAAAAGCCGATGAATCAACGTGTGATCGGTTACATCAGCAACCAGCGGATGAATTCGGGATGGAGGAAGTTGGGCTTGGCGGAGCAAGTCCTGTTCAATTTCGTAAAGGCTGTTTTCATGTCTTTCCACAAGGATGAGAGACCGTGGCTTCAGCGTCATGATTTGACGACAAAGCTCGGATCCGATCGATCCTCCAGCTCCCGTTACGAGCACCCTCTTTCCTTCGATCAGATGACGAACAGGTTCCGAATCGAGGTTGACAGGGGCCCGATCCAGAAGATCTTCGAGAGAAAGATTCCGGATTTGGCCGACGGAGATCTTTCCATCCAGAACATCCCGTAGATTAGGCAAGGTTTTGATCGGAATTTTATAGGGCTCCAGAATTTTTACCAATTCTCGAATCTTGGAGGGAGACATTTTGGAAATCGCAATGAGGATCTCATCGGGGGATCTTTCGGCAACAATCTTGGCCAGGTTTTTTCTTGTTCCAAGAACAGGGATGCGGTGAATCGATTGCCCCACTTTGGTCGGATCATCGTCGATGAAGCCGATCGGTTCATATTGGTAAAAATTATTGTTCTTTATATCGCGAACAATCATCTCTCCCGCGTCGCCGGCACCGAAGATGAGAACCTTCTTTTCGTAGTCGGGGTGTCCCAGTTCACGGTAAATTCGGCGGGTCAGACGCATCCCCCCCAAAAGGCAGACGAGCAAAACAGAGTCGATGATAACAAGGGTCGTGCTGGCGTCGGTTGTTTTTAAAAAAAACTTGAAGCAAATGGCAGAGAAGGCACTGCTCAAAAAAACGGCTCCGATGATGTTTCTTAAGTCCCAGATGCCGGTATAACGCCAGAGCCCCTCATAAAGCCGGAAAGGGATAAAGGTGGCTCCGCGGATCAGGAGGATCCATGGAAGCGTTGCCTCGAAAAGGTGAGTTTCTTCCTCGGACAGCAGGCCATTGTAGCGGAGGAGGAAGGCACAGTAGTAGGAGAAGACAATCGTTGTGAGATGAATGACGATGACAATAAGGCGCCGGTACTTCATAATAACTTTCTTGCTCGATTCCCATTGAGACATCATAACGACTTTACGAATCCTTTCCCTTGACCCCTACCGTGCCTGAACAATGTGGACGGAGCCTGGTGGTGGATAGGGGCTCAGTTTTTCCTCGCGCAAAGCGACCTGACAGAGAAGCGGCTCAACCTTCTTCCGCCTCAGAATTTTATGGATTCCCTGGAGGGCAAGCGGTTTGGCGAAAATAGCAACCGCCGTCAAAAAAGTAAGCTGCAGGTCCAACCAGAGTGACTGATTCTCAATATAGAATAATCCAAGACGGCTTTTCCAGGGGCGGATCAGCTGATTATACCCCAGATCGGGATTAGGATGACCTTTCAGGATCTCTCCTTCATCCGAAAAGACGATGGAAGAGAGATCGGTAATCCCCGGCTTGACAGAAAGCAGTTTTTTTTCCTCTTTTGTATAGAGAGCGACATCCCGTTCTACATTGGGACGGGGTCCGACCAGGGACATCTCGCCCCACAGGACGTTCCAGAGTTGGGTTAGTTCATCAATTTTGAAGCGCCGGATAAAATGGCCGACAGCCGTAATCCGAGAATCGTCTCCGGCGGTAGAATCAATCCCGCTTCGATCGGCGTTGATGACCATGGAACGGGCTTTAACAATCCTGAAGGTTTTACCATTCACTCCAACCCGCGAAGCGAGGTAAAATGGGGAGTGGCGATCCTGAAGCCAGACCAGGAAAAGGGTTGGCAGAAGAATTGGCGAAGAGAGGAGAAGGCCGAATAGGGAAAAGGTCATGTCCATGAGGCGCTTCACGAGTAAGGTCTCCATCTAAAATAGTGTGTAAATAAAAGGGGCTACGGCGGATCCCTGTGAAAAAATCATGAGCCCCCCGAAGAGAAAGAGGGTCAGGAGGATCGGCAGAAGCCAGTACTTTTTTCGCACCCTCATAAAGGCCCAAAGCTCTGATAAGACCGAAATCAAAACAACCTCCTCATACTCTCCCTGATATCCAATTGGTTCTTCTTAATCCAGTAGGAGGGTTGGTCCTTGACTGGACAGAATTTCTGAGTATCAGCTCCAAAAATTTTTTTCAACAACCCAAGTGGGGTTATTACAAGGTAAAAAACAATCAGGAGCGTGAGGGTGGTCAAAACACTGCCGATGATCGATGTCACCTGAGCCCATCGTTTGTGCACCTGTTTCAGCGATGAAGGTCGGAAGAGACCTAAGGTTAGAATAAGAACGGCCGGGACGAGCAGGTAAAGGCGAGGTTCCTGCTGTTTGACGAGTGGGATCAGTGCCCAGAAGAGCAAGGCACAGCCAAGAGCCACCCCGAATTTTTTGAGCTCTTTGGTATTAGTCGAGTTCAAATTTTCGTCTCCAGTCCCCTTCCTCATGAAGCGGTTTTTGGGCTGTTTTTTCCAAAATACAGTTTTCCATAACAAGATAATCCATTCCCGTCCTCATAAAGCATAGGTAGGCATCCTCCGGTGAGCAGACAATCGGTTCGCCACGAACATTAAAGGATGTGTTGACGAGTACCGGGGTGCCGGTTTTTTCCCCAAATGTCTTGATTAAGTTGTAAAAGCGCGGGTTTGTTTCCTTGTCGACCGTCTGGATTCTGGCCGAGTAGTCTATGTGTGTAATCGCCGGGATATCTGATCTTGGTTGATTGAGAAGATCGATTCCCCAGAGCCTTTTCGATCCATTACGACTTGAGGGGATTCTTCTTTGTTCTTTGACCGGAGCAACCAGAAGCATGTAGGGGCTGTCGCAATCGATCTCAAAGAACTCCTGAACCTGTTCACGCAAGACGGAAGGGGCAAAGGGACGGAACGATTCCCGAAACTTGATCTTGAGGTTCATCGTCGACTGCATATCTGGATTTCGGGCATCCCCCAGAATGCTTCGGCCGCCAAGTGCCCTCGGTCCAAACTCTGTCCTTCCCTGAAACCACCCAACTACTTTCCCCTCTTTTAGAATATCGGCGGTCCTGGAAGAGAGCTCCTGGTCGGGATATTTGCGGTAGGGGATCTCCTTTGATTTAAGGAACTCTTCCACCTTCTCGTTGGAATAGGAGGGGCCGAGAAAGGCTCCTTGCATCTGATCCTGTTTTTCATCAGAGATCCTTGGATTGTCCAGGTATTGGTACCAGGCGGCGAGTGCGGCCCCAAGCGCCCCGCCGGCGTCGGTGGCCGCGGGTTGAATCCAGATGTTTTTGAAGAGTTTCTGGCGCAGGAGCTTTCCGTTGGCCACACAATTCAATGCAACACCTCCGGCCATGCAGAGGTTCTCTTCGCCGGTCTCTTTCCTGGCAAAACGGGCCATACGAAGAATAATCTCTTCAACGACCTCCTGAACGGACCGGGCGAGGTCCATTTCTCTTTGCGTCACCTCCGATTCCGGTCTTCGTGGAGGGCCGCCGAACAGACGATCAAATTTTTCATTCGTCATCGTTAGCCCCTTACAATAGTTCATGAACTCCATATTGATGGCAAGTGACCCGTCCTCTTTGAGATCGATCAGGTGGCGGTAAATAGCATCGACATAGCGAGGCTCGCCATAGGGGGCGAGCCCCATCACCTTATATTCTGCCGAATTGACTTTAAATCCGGTGTAATAGGTGAAGGCAGAATAAAGAAGGCCTACTGAGTGAGGGAAGTGGAGCTCATATAACAGTTCCAGCTTGTTGCCTATTCCTCTCCCAATAGAAGCGGTTGCCCATTCCCCTACTCCATCAACGGTCAATACCGACGCTTTTTTAAAAGGAGATGGGAAAAAGGCAGAGGCGGCGTGAGATTGGTGATGCTCTGGAAAGAGCATGAGATGTTCCCAGTCCCTCTTCTCTTTTTTTGTCGGGCCAAAGAGTTTGTTGAGTTCTTTGGCCAGAAGACTTTTTAAGAAAATTTTCTCTTTAATCCAGATCGGCATTGCCTTCAGGAAGGAGCAAAATCCGGATGGCGCGAAGGCAAGATAAGTTTCAAGGAGGCGCTCAAATTTAAGAAACGGTTTGTCATAAAAGGCAACAAAGTCGATCTGCTTGGGCGTGATACCAGCTTCCGCGAGACAATATAAAATTGCATTCCCGGGAAAGGAGGGGTCATGCTTCTTCCTTGAAAACCGTTCTTCTTGAGCCGCGGCGATGATCTTCCCGTCCCGCACCAAACAGGCGGCGCTATCATGGTAGTAGGCAGAGATTCCAAGGATGTAAGTCATAATGATCAACCACAATTCGGACTTTTGGATAAACTGTTTCGCCTCTTTATGTTCTTAATGTTCTTAAACAGGCTTTGTAAAGTGGACTGCCTTAAGTATCTCATCACGCCTTGCCGGATGGGCAGCAATAAGATTCTCTATTCGAAGCTTGTTCAACGTTCTCAAGGGGTTACCATTAAAATCAAAGAGATCGTATCCAGTCTCTACGGCTATCAGTGCACCCCCTACATAGTCCCAGACAGACTTTGGAGTCAGACTGATTACCCCCGAACAGGATTTTTCATATCCGGCCCTTGCTAGTTTGTAGGCAATACTCCCCATCGGTGTGATCTGTTCAGGGGCCCAGTTCTTAAACAGCCCTTTTTTGCAGTCGGTTCGGCTTACCAACCACCGGGTACCGTGGTCTCCTTCCCTCAAAAGCATCCTCTTATTATTTCTAAAAGCCCCCTCTCCTCTTTTTGCACAAAACAGCTCTTTGGTGATCGGGTTATAGACAATCCCAATCTCGGGTAATCTGTTTATAATAAGGGCGAGTGATATTGCAAATTCATGATTTTTATTGATAAATTCTCTTGTCCCATCGAGTGGATCGATGACCCAGTAGCTTTGACAGCTAAAATTAAACGCTTCTCGGCTGTTATCCTCTTCCGAAAGGATAGGGCCAAGTCCTGTTTTTTTAAGCCCTTCTACGAGAATTTGATGGGATTTTTTATCAACAATCGTTGAAGGATTTTCAATATTTCTATTGTAGTTCAATGGCCGCGTTTCTCGAAAGCCATTTTCAATGACCTTTCCTGCCTTAAGTACTATTTTAATAATATTTTCAATCATTTAGTTATGTTTATCGATGATGTGTGATTTGCTTTGAGCGCTCATCCGATGATTTGAAATTAATTGCAAGGGTCAAATAATTTTCTTGCTATCTCAGATGACCCTTTAATATATGTTTCGCCTCCTGAACGTTCTATTTAAGAACAGTGGGTGAGGAAGTGAATTCAGAACATTTGAACGGAAAAGAAATCATAGTCTTGAACCTTCTCTCGGGTGACTCTCTGGCATCCCAAAGGCAGATTTCCGGACGGACCGGTTTTTCGCTCGGGCTTGTCAACTCGACCATAAAAAACTTGATCAGGGCAGGGTTTCTCAAGGTTGCGAAACTAAACAGTAAAAAGCTTCGTTATCTCCTGACCGAAGAGGGCTCAAATCTTCATGCCAGGCGTTCGTATAACCTGGTCGTTTCAGCAATAAGGCAATATCAACAAATTCGGGAACAACTACAAAAACAACTTATAATTCTTTATAATCAGGGCCATACCGATTTCATCCTCCATGGAAATCAGGAGATTTCTGAGGTTATAAGACCGATCATACAGGAAGAGTTGTCGAACAAGGTCTCTTTTCGTACCGAGGCCTCTCCTCATGATGAAAAAAGTATCCTGCTCAAGTTTTTTGGCGAAAAATCTCCACCTGATTTTAAGGGGCAGGTGGTTGAAATCCGCCTTGAGGTTCAACCATGAATCAGTGGTATGTTGTTCAGACAAAGCCGAGGCATGAGGAGATTGTAAAGGGACAGCTTGTTCAGGCCGGTTACCAGATCTTTCTTCCCAAAATGAAGGCATTCTCTACGAACCAGTCATACTTTAAACCGCTGTTTCCTTCCTACCTGTTTGTCTGTTCCGATTTTGAAAATAACTACCTCAGGAGAATGGTCCATTTTACTCGTGGTGTCCTACGAATCATTGGGGATGGTGAGAGGCCGGCCCCGGTCCATTCCAGTGTTATGGAGACCCTCATCAATAGTGTGAACAGTGGGCAGGTTGTTGAGCAGGAGCTACTGTTGAGGCAAGGGGATTCGGTGCGGGTTAAGAGTGGAGTTCTCAAAGACCTGATTGGAATTATTGAAAAGAATGTCTCGACCTCCGGGCGTGTAGGGGTGTTGTTTCGATGGTTCTCCGGAAAGATGAGGGCACATCTTCACTATCGCCAGGTTGAGGTGGTTTAATAGACGATAAGATTGTAACTAATTGAAACTTAAAGGAAATACTATATTTCCCTTGGGCGGTAGCTCGCCTGACACCCCTCACCCATAAAGGCTCTTAAGTTAAAGAAATTCCCTCTCCCGCAAGAGGAGAGGGAGAAAAGATTTTAGCGGTAAAATCAATTAAGGAGGATTCGGGTATGGCAGAAAAGCGAAAAATCGGTGTCATCGGACTGGGGTATGTTGGGTTACCACTTGCGGTTGCCTTTGGGGACTGTTTCCCGGTGGTTGGTTACGATCGGGATCGACGTCGTGTGAATGACCTCCTTGAGGGGCGTGATCGTACTAATGAAATTACAACGGAGAAACTGACCCAGTCAAAAATAACCTTTACAAGTGACCCGAATGATCTGGCGACGGTCAACTTTTTTGTGGTTACCGTCCCAACCCCTATTGATGACGCCAAGAGACCAGATCTCTCCTGCCTTGTCTCCGCCTCGGAGACCGTCGGTGCCAGACTCAAAAAGGGAGATATCGTTGTTTATGAATCAACTGTTTATCCCGGTGTGACGGAAGAGGAATGTATTCCTGTTCTGGAAAGAACCTCGGGTCTCAAGGCCGGTTCCGATTTCTTTGTCGGCTATTCTCCGGAACGGGTCAATCCCGGAGACAAGGAGAGGACCCTTACACGCGTTTTGAAGATCATCTCCGCCCAGAATGAGGAGACGCTAGCGGTCATGAATGCGGTCTATGGGCAGGTGATCAAGGCGGGTCTGTATCAGGCCCCCAGCATTAAGGTGGCGGAGGCGGCCAAGGTGATTGAAAATATCCAGCGTGATCTGAACATCGCCTTGATGAATGAGATCGCCGTAATCTGCCATCGTTTGGGTATTGATACCGCCGAGGTTTTAAGGGCGGCGGGGACGAAATGGAATTTTCTATCTTTTTCACCAGGGCTGGTTGGTGGCCACTGCATCGGCGTTGACCCCTACTACCTTACCCATAAGGCCGAGATCCTCGGTTATCATCCACAGGTCATCCTGTCGGGGCGTAGGATCAATGATTCTATGGGGATCTACATCGTTCAGCAGGCGGTCAAGAAGATGATCCAGAATAATCATTCGGTGAATGGTCATCGAGCCCTCGTGCTTGGCCTGACCTTTAAGGAGGATGTCCCGGACCTTCGAAACAGCCGTGTTCCGGAAATGATCAAGGAGCTTCAATCGTTTGGGCTTGAGGTTGATGTCTATGACCCGCTGGCGGATCCGGAAGAGGCCTTTGAACATTATGGTGTCCGCCTGGAACAAAATCTCGACAAGAAGAAGGGGTATGCCCTTTTTCTCGTGGCGGTCGCTCATAAGCCGTTTAAGGGGATGAAGGCATCCGTCATTAAGCAGATGGCGGCTTCTCAGGCGGTTGTTGTCGATGTAAAGAATCTCTTTTCGAAAGAGGATTTTGTGGGCACGGGACTCAACTACTGGAGAATTTAAATGTCTAATCCTTTCAGTCTGGAGGGGAAGGTCATCCTGATCTCGGGTGGATCTGGCTTGCTCGGTTCTTCGCTCGTGAGTGCCTTTCAGGAACAGGGTGGGCGCGTCATTGTTTTTGACCTGAAAGAGGGGAAGAGTTCCACTGTCTGCTACTATGAATGCGACGTGACAGATGCGAAGAGCATTCAAAAGGCCGTCCAGAAGGCGATAAAAGATGAAGAGAGGATTGATGTGCTCGTTAATTCGGCCTATCCCCACAACAGAAACTGGGGGAAAATTTTTGAGGAGATCAGCCGCGAAGACTGGTCTGAAAACGTCGATGGGCATTTGGGGGGCTATTTTCAACTCACGCAGGAGGTTGTTCGTGAGATGAAGAAGCAGAAGAGGGGAAGCATCATACAGGTAGGTTCCATTTATGGCATGGTCGGTCCCGATTTTTCCATTTATGAAGGGACAAGTATGACGATGCCGGCCGAATATGCGGCGATCAAGGGAGGGCTAACGACTTTAACGCGCTATCTGGCAACTTACCTGGCTCGCTTTAACATCCGCGTCAATATGGTTTCCCCGGGTGGTATCTATAGTGGTCAACCGGAGTCGTTTGTAAAAAATTATGAGAAGAGGGTTCCGTTGGGCAGAATGGCAACTCCCGAAGATATTTGTGGAGCGGTTCTTTTTCTCTCAAGCGATGCGGCCCGTTACATAACGGGTCAGAATTTGGCCGTCGATGGCGGATGGACCGCCTGGTAATTCCTTGGTTGGCAGATTTTCAAGGGCCGCTCTTGTTTTAATAGGGTTTGGGATTTTGGGTGTTGTTGGTTGTTCAGTGAAATGTGAGCCGTCGGCCCTTCTTGTAGAAGAGGAACCGAATTTACAAGCCTACCGGTTTTCTGACATTGGTGTTGGGCAAGGGGTTCGGATGATTGGCGATCATCTTTATATCTACGGTCAGTCCGAGACAGGAGGGATTGTTCAGGAGCTCGATTCCAATCTCAAGCCGACCGGGTGGATCGGCAGTCTCAACTACCAGGGATTTCCTCTGGTCGCCAAGCCGGTCTCCATTGCCTACCATGAGGGGAAGCCGACTTTTATTGGGGCTACGTCTCATAAGCGGAAGGCCGTCTTGTACCAGATCGACTGGAGCCTCTTCTATGAAGATAAGAATCTGGATCGAGCCCTCTTGAGGACGATTGAAGATCCGGAATCGGGAGAGGCGACCCGACCCGAATATGTTCTGTACGGTGACCAATGGTATCTGGCGACGACGGGGTATGATCGGGAGAAGACGGAGATTCGCCTTATGGATCCAGAGAGGTTGACCGAAGTTGATTCAACGACAGAGGTAGGTGTTATACGGTATCGCATTGAGGGAGATCCCTACATTCAAAATCTCTTCTGGTCGGAGTCAGAGTCGCAGTTGGTGCTGGTTCAGAACATCGGTTACGTCAAGGGATGGCGGCTGACCTCTCTCGATCTCCAAAAGGCGGTTGAGGGAGGGGTTGCACCGATTGTAAAGACGCGCTGTTTCCCCGATCAGTCTGAACTGGAGGGATACAGCAGGCTCTCTGATACGAGGGAGGTTTTTTTGACGTCGTCTCTCAAGGAGAATTTGTTTGTCTCCCCCTCTCCCTAGGAGGAGATTTTGTTGGTATGGAACTCAAAAATAAAAAGATTTTAGTGACCGGGGCGGATGGTTTCATCGGCAGTCACCTCGTTGAGGGGCTTCTAGAGGCTGGGTGCCGGGTTAAGGCATTTGTTTATTATAACTCGTTTAACTCCTGGGGGTGGCTTGATACTTTTTCTAAGAAGGATCTTCAGGAGATCGAAATTTTTACAGGGGATATCAGGGATCCCAACGGTGTTCGAACTGCGGTTAAAGGCCAGGAGATCGTTTTTCATCTAGCTGCCTTGATCGGCATCCCATTTTCGTACCACTCGCCCGACTCTTACGTTGATACGAATGTGAAAGGGACTCTAAATATTCTTCAGGCGAGCCGGAATGAGGTGGTGGAGAAGGTGCTCGTCACATCGACTTCTGAGGTTTATGGAACAGCTCAATATGTACCAATTGATGAGAGGCATCCGTTTCAGGGGCAGTCCCCCTACAGTGCCTCGAAGATTGGTGCCGATCGGATGGCAGAGTCTTTTTATCGCTCTTTTGAAACGCCGGTTACCATTGTTCGGCCGTTCAACACCTATGGTCCCCGTCAATCGGCACGTGCCTTTATTCCAACGGTCTTGAGTCAGCTCTTGGGTGGTGCAAAGAAGATCCGTATTGGGGCGCTTGGTCCGCGGCGTGACATGAATTATGTCAAGGATACCGTTGCCGGTTTTCTGGCGATCGCAAAATCGGACAAGGTCATTGGTGAAGAGATCAACATTGCGAGCCAGACGGAATGTACGATGGGTGATGTTGCCCGTGAGATTCTCTCTCTTGTCAATAGGGAGGCGGAGCTTGTGACGGAGGAAGCACGTGTCCGTCCGGGCAAAAGCGAAGTGGAACGACTGTACGGTTCTAATGAGAAGATTCGGAACCTCACCGACTGGTTGCCTCGTTATGACCTCCGGAGTGGTCTTCAGGAAACAATTGAATGGTTTCGTCAGAACCTCGATCGATATAAGCCGGAAATTTATAATATTTAGGAGTATCCCCTCCTTCACCCTCCCCTTAATGTAAGGGGAGAGAAGGGGCGGGGATATGATGCCCAAGATGGATTCGTTCATTTCGCTCTCTGTCCCCTCTCTCAAAGGGAACGAACTCAAATATCTGGCCGACTGTATCGAGACCAACTGGGTTTCGTCGGTAGGGCCTTATGTGGACCGGTTTGAACGGGAGGTTGCACATCGACTAGGGGTTCCTCATGCCGTTGCCTGTGTCAATGGCACCGCGGCGTTGCATGTCTCCCTCATTGCGGCGGGTGTCCAGGCGGAGGATGAGGTCATTGTCCCGACGGTCACTTTTATTGCCCCCGTGAACGCGGTTCGTTACGTTGGTGCCTGCCCCGTTTTTATGGACTGTGATGACCACCTTAATATGGATGCAGCGAAGCTTGTCGATTTTGTTGAGAAGGAATGCCACTTCAAGGATGGAAGGCTCTTAAACAGGAAGACCGGTCGCCGTGTCTCTGCGGTGATTGTGGTGCATGTCTTTGGTCATCCAGCCAATATGGAATTGATCGTGCAGCTTACGGAAAAATATGGTTTGAAACTGATTGAAGATGCAACAGAATCAATCGGGTCTTACTACAAAAGTTTAAAAGGGAAAAAACGTTTTGCCGGATCGATCGGAGATTTTGGCTGTCTTTCATTTAATGGGAACAAATTGATTACGACCGGGGGAGGGGGGATGGTGCTAACCAATGACGAAGCCTCGGCCCGACGGGTTCGTCATCTGACAACACAGGCGAAGGAGGATCCCCTCTATTTTCGACATGATGAGATTGGGTTTAACTATAGACTCACCAACCTCCAGGCCGCGGTAGGGGTGGCGCAGTTAGAGCAACTGGAGAAATTCATTGAGACCAAGAGGAAGAATTTTACAACCTATCGGGAAAGTCTTTGTGGTGTGACCGATTTGCGATGGATTGAGGAACCGGAGGGGACATACAGCAACTATTGGCACTATGCCTTGGTGGTAGACAAAGAAGGGGATCGGGATCGTCTTTTGATCCACCTCCGTGAGAAGCGGATCGAGGCTCGCCCCCTTTGGGCCCTCATCCATCGGCAGAGGCCGTATCAAAAATTCCAGGCCTATCGGATCGAAAAGGCGCTTCGATATGAGTCGGCCGTTCTGAATATCCCTTGTAGTGTCAGTTTGAAGGAAGAAGAGATTCAAAGGGTGACCGAGGTCATTAGGAGTGATTGGCGTGTCTTCTAAAGAACCAACTGTCTTGGGGCTGATCTGCGCCCGGGGAGGAAGCAAGCGCGTTCCTCGGAAAAACCTGCGCCCGTTGGGAGGAAAACCACTGATCGCTCATACAATACAGACGGCCCTTCAGTGCCGCTATGTGAGCCCACTCATTGTTTCTACGGAGGATGAAGAGATTGCAAAGGTGGCAAAGAGATGGGGTGCCGATGTTCCATTTATGAGGCCTGCCCCCCTGGCCGCCGATGATTCCGCCGAGTGGTTGTCCTGGCAGCATGCCCTGATACAGATGGAACGGATTCTGGAGAAAAGGATCGATTATCTGATTGGTCTGCCGACAACCTCCCCTTTCCGAAGTACTGAAGATATTGATGGTTGTTTTCAAAAACTGATTCATTCGGATGCAGATGCTGTGATCACGCTGTGCGAAGCAGACAGAAACCCGTATTTCAATATGGTGACATTACAGGACAGTTGGTTGAAAATAGCTATCCCTTCTGCCAAAAGGGTTGTGCGTACCCAAGAGGCACCGACTGTTTATGGTATCACGACGGTTGCCTATGCCTGTCGACGAGACTTTGTTCTCAATTCGGAGAGCCTTTTTGATGGGAAAATACAGGGGGTTTTAGTTCCCAAAGAGCGAGCGCTCGATATTGATACTGAGATTGATCTCAAATTCGCTGAATTTCTGATTCAGAATCAAGAATTGGTGTCCCCTCCAGTAAGAAGGGCCCTGAAAACAGATTGACTCCCAGGGGCATCTATAACAGAATCATCAACTAATCAGTATGCATAGCTTAGCAGTTCAAAAAAATACGACAGTTTGGGAGCGGATTTATTCCAAGAGGGAGGCTGGTTCGAGCCAGAGCTACCCTTGCGAAGATCTTATTATTACAATCAATCGATATTGTTCAGGCCTTGAAACCGCAGGCACGAAGGTGTTGGATGTTGGATTTGGGTGCGGAAATAATCTCAAGTTTTTGGCCAGGAAAGGGTTTGATTGTTACGGTGTTGAGGTCTCTCGCAGTGCCGTTGAAACCGCCTCTGAAAATCTTGCCGGGGAGGGTCTTCGGGCCGTTTTAAAACCGATTGAAAATCATCATTACCCGTTCCCCGATCACTTTTTTGATATTGTTGTCGCCTGGAATTCCTTGCCGTATACGGATGAGGAGAGTCTTCAGAGTGCCCTGTCCGAGGTCAAACGAACCTTAAAGCCTGGCGGTATGTTTTTTGCGACATTTGCCACGTTTAAGGATTCCCGGGTGACTGAAGGAAGGAAGATATCGGAGCGGACCTTCGAGGTGACCCTTTCCAATCAAAAGGGAAGTGTCATCCATGCCGCAAAGGATGAGGAGCAGGTAAGGAAGTTATTCGGCCTCTTTGAGAGGCTCGAGATTGGTTATTCTGAGATTACCGTGAAGGGTGTTACTATTTCACATTGGATTCTGTACGGGAGATAGCAAGGGCTGACTGACCCAGGGAGGTTTTTATGATGAGTGATTGTCTATTAATTTATCCCAATCCATCGGAGGATGCGACCGTCAGGGGGCCTGCCCTCAGTATCTTTTATCCGGGGGCTCACGCCGAAAACAACGGGCTGACAATCGATTACTACGACCAGCGCATGGATTCGCCTGAGAAACTCAAGACTTGTCTGGAAAATACGATGATGGTTGGTATTTCGAGCATGACCGGTAATCAACTCCGACAGACCGTGAATCTTCTGGAGATGATCAAGAGGGATTATCCATCTCTCCCAATCGTTATGGGAGGGGTTCATCCCAGCATGCAACCTCTCGAAACCATGAAGAATCAGCATGTTGACTTTGCGGTGATTGGAGAAGGAGAGGAAACCTTAACAGAACTGATCAAGGCGGTAAAAAATGGTCAGGCCTACGACAAGATCTTGGGATTGATATGGCGGAAAGAGGGCCAAGTTATCAGGAATGCGGATCGACCTCAACTCAGGATGGCCAATCTCCCTTTTCCTGTTACAGAAAAATCAAAACCTTATTATCAACTCGCTAGCAAGTATAACGAGCTCTTTTACATCCACAGTAGGGGATGTCCTTATAAATGCCGCTTCTGTTACAATTTAGAATTTAATGATGCCAAATGGCGATTGATGCCGGCAGACAAGATGGAAAGAGAAATCGGAATGCTTAATGAGATCTGCGGTGGTATCAATTATCTTTTCTTAAATGATGATTATTTAGGTTCAAACCCGGCTGTCATTAAACGCGTAAGCTCCGTGATGAAGAAGTACAATATCCGATGGGGGACCTGTTTACGTGCGAGCGATATCCGCGAAGATTCCCTCCCGTTGTTTGTTGAGGGGGGACTCGATCGAGCTCTGTTTGGTCTTGAGACTGGTTCGGAACGCCTCCTAAACGGCATTATTGGAAAGGGGCTTGTTCAGGGACTGGAGGATATCAGACGATGTGTAACGTTGCTCTCAAAAACCAATATTTTTCCTACCTACAGTTTTATGTGTAACGTTCCAACGGAAACTCGCGATGATATTAAGAAGACCCTTTCGATGATGGATTGGATTCACAAAACTGACTCCAAGGCAAGGCTTGGCCTCTATGTATATACCCCCTATCCCGGAACTCCGATGTTCAACGATGCCTTAGAGCAGGGATTTACGATGCCGGAGTCGTTAGAGCAGTGGGGAGAAATGAGCTTGCACAACGCGCATTTTAGCAAGCGTGCTGAAAGTTTGTATTATCTTGCTGGGCTTGTTTTCAGAAGGGATGTCAGTCGGCAAAAATTTCCGGGGATTCTTCGCCTTATGATATTGCCCTTTGAGTGGTCAGCCTCGATTCGCTGGAAGCTCCGCTTTTGGAGTTTTTATGAATTTGAGAAAAGATGCGTCATGTGGCTCTTTAAGTTTGGCACTTCTTTCCGGTTTAGAAGACAGAAACAGTTGGCCGCCGAAAAGGCAAAAGAACCCGCTTTCCTCATGCACCTGGGAGATTCAGAAAAAGAGGATCAGGAAATCCTGGATTCCCTAGAGGGGGTTTGCCAGCCGGAGAGCCCACGTGAAGTCAAACGCAGCCTTTATGCGAATGCAACCTCTGTCGGTTGAGTGTTCGAAGGCTCCGATCAAAAACAAACAAACTTAATGGTTCTATCGACTCGAAATGGTACTGACCAACGGAGAATCGTTGTTGGGCATCAACCCCAGTATCTCCCCCATTTGGGATTATTCAATAAGATTGCTAAGGGAGGTGCGTTTGTTTTTGTTGATAATGTTCAATACCAAAAAAAATCATGGCAAAATAGAACCTTGATCAAGGGGCTGGACGGAAAAGAAATCAGCCTGACAATACCGGTGCAGACCAAGGGGCGTTTCTCTCAAAGAATCAGGGATGTCGAGATCGTCGATCTTCACGCCTTGCGGAAGCATCTGAAGACAATCCGACTCAACTACCAGAAGACGGTCGGCTATGACGAGGTGATGCCGAGAATCACGAAGTGGTATGAGCAGAATGTAAAATATCTGGTCGATGTAACGATCCCCTTGATGCGGGAATGTTTCGAGTTGTTGGGAATTCAGAACGAAATATTTATCGGTACTGAACTGGGTCTTGAAAAATCAAAAACGGAGCTTCTTATTGAAATCTGCCAAAAAACAAATTGGGCCAATGTTTGTACAATCACTGAAAAACAGGTGGTACCTGAGAGATCTTGTGTTGTCGGGGTATGAGCCAAGATAAAAAAATACTGGTAACGGGAGGGTGCGGTCAGTTGGGGGTATTTGTCGTAAACCGTTTGGTTGAAGAGGGATATGAGCTGGTTGTTCTCGATAAGAGTCTGCCTAACTCTGACACCCATGTGATATTTCAAAAAGGAAAGGTAAAGTTCTATCCGTGTGATTTACTTCATGAGGATGAGGTTCGCAATTTAAGTCGGGAGCTCAATCAAATTCAATGCGCCATTCATTTGGCCTCGATGGTTGATGGATCGGTCGATGTTCTGGGGTCTGCCGTGGCGAGTATTAAACTGAATGTTCTGGCAACGATCAATCTGCTCTCTCTTGTGCCTCATCTGAGACACTTCGTCTATGCAAGCAGTATGATGGTTTACGGTTATCCACAGTTGACTCCTCTTCCTGAAAGACATCCGACAGAGCCAACCAACATTTATGGGGTGGCAAAGCTGGCGGCGGAAAAATATCTCCATGTCTATGCGTTACAGCAGAAGGTTAAGACAACCGTGTTAAGACTCAGTTCGCTTTACGGCCCTGGTCAGTATTCCGAGGGGAACCGCAATAGGGTCATCCCTCTGTTCTCCAGAAAAATAAGAAATGGTGAGCCGTTGACCATTTTCCCGGGAGATGAGGAGGAAATCAGGGACTATTTACACTTGAACGACGCAGCGAGGGCGTTTGTACTGGCCGTTCAAAAAAGCGAGGGGGGAGTTTTTAACATCGGTTCCGGGAGAGGGATCAGTATTCGGGATCTCGTGGAAACAATGGTTCATCTTTCAAAGAGAGAGGTTCGATGCCAGATGGGGGATCGGCGCCCATCCAAACCGGCCAATTATACTTTAGACATCACAAAGGCGAAAAATGTTCTGGGATTTGAATCCCGGATTCCGATTCAGCATGGTTTGAAGGAGGAGATTCAGGCGAGTGCTTAACGGAAATGAAAAAATCCTCGTGACGGGTGGCACCGGCCAATTGGGGAGTTGCTTGATTGAGCAATTGGTAGAAGGAGGCCTCAAACCATTTGTGATGGGCCGGCGAATCGAGCGGTCCCCAATTCTCCAGAAGCTTCTTCATGACGGCAAGATTTTATTTGCTTCGGTTGATCTCATGGAAGAGGCGGCGCCTATTGAAGATGCGTTAAGAGGTTTTAGCCCTGAAACTCTGATCCATTTGGGAAGCGTTGTGGACCAAAGGTCTGATTTCTTTTCATCGAGCAGGCAAACAATTACGGTGAATCTGATCGGAATGGTTCACCTTTTACAATCCCTGCCTGATTTAAAGATGATTTGTTATGCCAGCACCACCTCTGTCTATGGGATCCCCGAATTTCTGCCGATTGACGAAAGACATCCGACGAACCCTGTGAACACCTACGCGGCCAGCAAACTGGCCGCCGAAAAATATCTAACCCTTTTTTCTGAGTCAAAGGGGATTCCGGCCGCTCTCTTAAGAATATCCAGTGTTTATTCTGAGCTTCGTTATGCCCCAGAGCTCCAAAGGGCGATTCCTGAATATTTAAGGGCAGTGAGGGATGGTAGTGACCTTGTTGTTTGGGGGAAGGGTGACGCGAAGCAGGATTACATCTATATTGATGATGTGATTTCCGCCATCCTTCTTTCCGTTGAAAAGAGGTTCAATGGTCTGCTCAATATCGCTACGGGTGAGTCCCATACGGTACAGGAGGCGGCGGAACGGATTAGGGGAGTTGATGGGAAGAGCCTCTCCATAAAACAGAAACCCGTCGACACAAAGGCGGCTGATTATGCCTACGATATTCGTCTGGCAAGATCTCAAATCGGGTTTTCGCCACGGTACAGTTTTGAAGACGGCTTGTCCCGATGTGTGAGTGCCCTTAAGCGGTAGAGAAATATGGTGGAAGAGAAAACATTACTCGAATCCTGTGGCGGAACAATCAAGGCTCTAGCGTTGTCAGGCATCCGTTCGGAATACGATCTTTTTTATCCGCTGTTGAAGGCGTTGAATGAAGACGCCTGCTTTGATCTCGGCGTTATTGCAGAGAGTGCCCATTTATCACCTTTGCACAATTATTCGTTTAACCAGATGAAGAAGGACGGCTTCCGGATTGCGGAGGAGATTGAAAATCTGCTCTACTCCAACACAGAATCGGGCAAGGTAAAGTCCGCTGGCATCCTGCTGCAATCACTGGCACAGACCTTTAGAAGAGAGAAACCGGATCTAGTCTTGATTATTGGAGATCGGGAAGACCCTATTATTGGGGCGTTGGCGGCTAATTACATGAACATACCGACTGTTCACATTGCGGGGGGAGACAACACCTTTCCAAAGGGGGGGGATGTTGATGAACAGGTGCGACATGCCACCACAAAATTGAGTCATGTTCATCTCACAATGACAGAGGAGCATTCCCGGCGGGTTCTTAAATTGGGTGAGGAGTCATGGCGGGTTTTTACGGTTGGGAGTGGAGGTATTGACTGGATTCGGATGGCTGGTGATTTGGATCTTCGTGAAGTGGAGGAGGTGCTGGGGGTTGCAGTGAATAACGACTATATGATTGTTCTCTACAACGCCCTGAGCTCCGAAATTGATAAGGCGGTTGATGAATTGAGCCTCTGCCTTGAGGTAGCGGCCGAAACGTGTCTTGAGGTTTTTGTAGGGGCACCCAACAGCGATCCTGGCTTTCACGATATTATCACTTTGTTCAAGCGGTATGAGTCCCTGCCAAAATTCCATGTTTACAACTACCTTCCGCGGCGGATTTTTACCCGTTTGCTGTCTCATGCAAAATGCATCCTGGGAAACTCTTCCCTGGCGATGCATGAGGCCGAATTTATCGGACTTCCCGCAGTTAATGTAGGACAGAGGCAGTGGGGACGTTTGGCGGGGAACCAGGTCCAGTTTGTCCATGCCGATTTTGAAAGTGTAATGGGCGCTGTTAATAAAGCGTTGCATGACAAGGAATATAAAAAATCAATTACACGTGGAAAAAGTATTTATGGAGATGGCACCATGGCCAAGCGTTCACTTGAAATTCTTAAATCGCTTCCTTCCAAGGAAAAATTGTTGGCCAAGCGGATTACCTATTAATGGCGAGAGCTAAACCGGGAAATATTCTCCTTGTGGGAGGAGGTGGACACAGTCGTGTGGTGCTGAGCACGCTCCGGGCGCTTGGAAATTTTCAGATCGTCGGCCTTGTTGATAAGAATCTTAAGCCCGAGGTGTTGGTCAATGGAGTTAAAGTATTGGGAAGTGATGAGGTGTTACAGGAGGTTTACCGGCAGGGGTGCGACCTCGCCTTTATCAGTGTTGGATCGGTAGGCAATTCCGGAGTTCGACGGAAACTTTTTGAGAAGTTGACGACCATCGGATTCTCTCTCCCTTCCCTGGTTGATCCAAAGGCGGTGGTGGATGATTCGGTTCAATTAGGAGCGGGAACTTATGTGGCTGCAGGCGCTGTTGTGCAGTCTGGGGCCGTTATCGGCAAAAATGTCATTATCAATACGGGAGCCGTTGTAGATCATGACTGTTCCTTGGGGGACTTTGTTCATCTGGCCCCGGGTGCGACCCTGTCGGGAGGGGTCCATGTCGGTGAGGGCTCTCATATTGGAACAGGAAGCTCCGTGATTGAGGGAATTTCCGTTGGGAACCAAACGATGATTGGAGCCGGAAGCGTGGTGATTAAGGACATTCCGGATGATTGCAAGGCATTCGGCAATCCCTGCCGAATTCAGGAGAAAACAAAATGAATAAAATCTGTGTCGTAACAGGAACGCGTGCGGAGTACGGTCTCCTCTATTGGATTATGAAAGAAATCCAGGAGGATCCCGAACTAAAATTACAAGTGGTTGTTGCCGGAATGCATCTGTCCCCTCAGTTTGGTTCTACCTATAAATTGATCGAGGAGGACGGTTTTCATATTGATCAGAAGGTCGAAATGTTTCTGGCCGATGATTCGGCGCTTGGAATTTCCAGGGCGACGGGAGAAGCGACCCAAGGATTTGCCGAGGCGTTTGAAAAGCTAAAACCCAATATGGTTGTCGTGCTCGGGGACCGGTTCGAGGTGTTGGCTGCAGCCACGGCGGCCCTGATTTCCAGAATTCCCATCGCGCATATCCATGGAGGAGAGACGACGCTTGGAGCTTTTGATGATTCAATCCGTCATGCAATCACCAAGATGTCGTATCTTCATTTTGCGGCGGCGGAGCCTTACCGTTCCACGATTATTCAGATGGGAGAAGACCCGGCAAGAGTTTTTTCCTTTGGAGCTCCAGGTCTCGATAATGTGGACCGGCTTTCACTTCTCAGCAAGGAGGAGTTAGAAAAATCCCTTGGTTTTTCTTTTCAAGATCTAACCTTTCTAGTGACTTACCACCCGGTTACACTGGATGAAAAAGGATCCCAAGATCATGTTCATCAACTCCTGGCGGGATTAGACCAATTTCCAAAGGCTAAGATTATCTTTACCCAGTCGAATGCCGATCCCGATAACAAGGTTATTACAGACTTCATGCAGGCCTATGTTAGTAGGAACAAGGGGCGGGCTGTCTTTTTTGCCTCGCTCGGACAGGCCCGTTACCTCAGTGTAATGAAGCATGTGGATGTCGTCATTGGAAATTCCTCGAGCGGTATTATCGAGGCTCCCTCTTTCAAGAAGGCAACGGTTAACATCGGTGATCGGCAGAAGGGTCGACTCATGTCCGATTCGATTATTTCTTGTGAAGAAAATGTCGTGTCGATTGTGGAGGCGATCCGGAAGGCGATAAACCCGGATTTTCAGTCTCAACTTATTTTTGTGAAAAACCTCTACGGAAGCGGAGGGGCCTCCTTGAAAATTAAAAATGCCCTAAAAAGTTTCACCTCCCAAGAGTTTTCACTTAAGAAAGAGTTTTTTCATTCCCGATCAAAGAGGGTTTTAGTTATTGCACCTCACCCCGATGATGAAACTCTAGGGGCTGGCGGGGCTCTTTTAAGACACAGGGCTGAGGGAGATGAGATTAATTGGCTCATCATGACCCATATCAAGGAGGATACGGTCTATCCGGAGGAATTTAAAAAAATCCGGGAGGAAGAGATTCAAAAAATTGTAAACTTCTACGGTTTTAAACGGAAGATCCAATTTCCCTACCATACAACCAAACTTGATACCTACCCCGCGGGGGAGGTCATTGGTCGGCTGAGTCAAGTTATCAATGAGATTAGGCCGGATGTGATGTATGTCCCAAACCGCAGTGATATTCATTCCGATCATCGAATGACTTTTGAATATGCAATGGCGTGCAGCAAGACTTTTCGGTTTCCTTTTTTAAAAAAGGTGCTGATGTATGAAACGATTTCTGAAACGGATCTTGCAACACCTTTTCCCGACAATGTTTTTACGCCCAATGTGTTTGTTGATGTGACGCTCTATGTAGAGAAAAAATTAAAGGCGATGAAGATTTACCAGTCCGAACTGGGGGAACATCCTTTTCCTCGCAGTCTGGAAGCCCTCAAAGCTCTTACCATTCTGAGAGGATCGGTCGCTCATGTGAAGCATGCTGAGGCCTTTATGCTTCTCAAGGAGGTCTAAGGGATGGCTCACACTTTCATTATTGCGGAGGCAGGCGTTAATCACAACGGCTCGCTCGACTTGGCCAAGAAACTGGTCGATATTGCTGTCGTGGCCGGAGCCGATGCGGTAAAGTTTCAGACATTTAAAGCGGAACATTTAGTGACGAAGGGGCTTGACCGAGCGGATTACCAAAAAACCAATCTGGGTGGTGGCGAGACACAATTTGAGATGCTCAAGCGTCTCGAGCTCTCGCAGAACGACTTCGCCAGCCTGAAAGAGTATTGTGACCGCCAAAAAATACTTTTTCTCTCAACCCCATTTGATCAAGAGAGTGCGCTTTTTTTGGTCCGGGAGATTGGCATGACCCATGTGAAGATTCCATCCGGGGAGCTGACGAACCTTCCGTTCCTCCGCTTCCTGGCCTCCCTGAAGAAACCGCTCATTCTTTCAACGGGGATGGCGGACCTTCAGGAAGTAAGGGTGGCTGTTCGGACCCTCCGGCAAATTTCCGAAAAAACAGCGCTGACTCTTTTGCATTGCACGACAAGTTACCCCTGCCCCGAAGAGGAGGTAAATCTGCAGGCGATGCAGACCCTACGAGAGACTTTCAGTGCGCCGGTTGGTTATTCCGATCACACCTTGGGATGGGAGATCCCCGTCGCTGCGGTTGCGCTGGGCGCCTCTGTGATTGAAAAGCATTTTACTTTGGATCGTCAGATGAAAGGACCGGATCATCAAGCCTCGTTGGAACCCGAGGAATTGAAATCGATGATTAAGTCGATCCGGAAAATCGAGATAGCCCTCGGTTCTGCAGAAAAGAGACCGACCGCCTCTGAACTGCGTATTCGTGAGTTTGGCAGGAGGAGTCTTGTCACGGCAAAACCACTTTTGGCGGGGAGTGCCTTGCAGGAGATCGATCTCGTGGCACGTCGTGCCGGGGTTGGCATCTCTCCGGCGGAACGGGATCGTCTGATTGGGCGTCGGTTGAAGGTGGACAAGGCTGAAGGAGAGGTCATTCGCTGGGAAGATTTAAGAGAGGAGCACTCATGAAGAACGGTTTTGAAAAACTGCTCATTGCCAATTCTCTTTCCGTGAAAGAGACGATGAGGAAAATGGATGAGGTTGGAGAGAAAATACTTTTTGTTATGGATGCCGAGATGAAACTCTGCGGGAGTGTGACAGATGGGGATCTCAGGCGGTGGATTTTGAAAGAGGGAGGCTTGGCGGAGCCGATCTTCAAGGTCTATCACAAGAATCCCGTTTTCTTTTCAGGGGATGAAAAAATAGAATCAATTCGGCAAAAAATGATCGAACGAAAGATCGATGCGGCGCCGGTCGTCGATCGAGAAAACCGTGTGGTCGATGTTCTCTTTGTAAGGGAGCTCACTGGGAAAGGAACAAACGTCTCAAGAAAGCCGATGCGTATACCGGTCCTGGTCATGGCCGGTGGAAAGGGGACACGATTGGATCCTTTTACGCGAATTCTTCCCAAACCACTTATTCCATTCGGAGAGAAGCCGATCATAGAAATTATCATGGATCATTTTCAGGAATTTGGATGTCACGATTTCTTTTTGACGGTGAATTATAAAGGCAAGATGATCCAGACCTATTTTGAACAGCCTGAAAATGGCTATCAGGTGAAGCTGGTCTGGGAGGATCAGCCGACAGGGACGGCCGGTAGTCTCAAGTTGGCTGCTCCTCACATCGATGCGCCGCACTTTTTCGTCACCAATTGTGATATTCTGGTGAAGGCAGATTATGAAGATATTTACCGGTTTCATCATTCCAACCATTACGACATCACTGTGGTCGGCTCCGTTCAGCATCTGTCGGTCCCCTTCGGGGTTCTGGAGGTGAAAAATGGCGGACATCTCGACCGGATCGTCGAGAAACCGGAGCTTGATCTTCTTGTGAACACCGGCATGTATGTTGTCAGGCGAGAAGCGGCAGATCTGATTCCGGAAGGGGTAAAGTTCGACTTTAACGAGTTTATGACGAAGGTGAAGGAGACGGGAGGGCGCGTCGGGGTTTATCCCGTGAGCCAACAATCGTGGATTGATCTAGGGCAGTGGCAGGAATATCACACGGCCTTAAGAAACCTGGAAGGATGAACCTCAATATCCTCATTTGTGGTCTCGGTTCGATCGGCAAGAGGCATGCCCGATTGATTCAGGAGAACTATCCACATCGTCTTTACGCCCTTCGAACCGGCAAGGGGCAGGAGAAGAATGATTTAGGCATCACGGAGCTCTCTTCGTGGGACGAAGTGGACCAACATCATTTTGATGTTGCCTTTATTACGAACCCGACATTTCTCCACATTGAGACCGCCCGCCGCTGTGCGGAGAGAAAGATGCATCTTTTTATTGAAAAACCGATTGATTGCCAGCTGGCCGGCCTGGACGATCTTTTGGCAACCGTTGAACAGCATCGTTTGACGAGTTACGTCGCCTATCCTTTGAGATTTCATCCAGCGATCCGGCGTTTGAAGGAAAAGTTAAAAGGGGAGGAGATAAAATCGTGCCGGATGGTCTGTACCTCCTTTCTTTCGGATTGGCGGCCGAATCAAGACGTCAAAAAGAGTTACTCGGCCCGTCGCGATCAGGGAGGGGGGGTGCTTCTCGATCTCTCCCACGAAATTGATTTAGCGGCATATCTCTTTGGGGAGGTCGAACGGATTCAAGGAAAAATGGAGCGACGGGGAGAGGTCACGATTGATGCAGAGGATTTTGCGGATCTGAAGATCACCCATGAAAAATCGGCAACAGAGGTTTATCTTGATTGTGCCAATCGACAAACCCAGAGGTTTCTGGAAGTTAAGACACGAAACTCCTTTGAAAAAGTGAATCTGTTGGATGACAAAAATCCACTTTACGAGGCCCAGCTTGACTGCTTTTTCAAGAATCTTGATAATCCAAAGATAGACAACAATCTCTTTGAGGCCTCACGCCTGTTTCGAAAAATCGTTGCCTTTAGGAATAAAGGCCTTTCATGGCAAACATCCGCGTCATAGCCCGTCTTGATATTAAAGGCCCCAACCTCGTGAAGGGGGTCCATTTGGAAGGGCTTCGTGTCTTGGGAAAACCGAACCACTTTGCCCGCCATTACTTTGAGACCGGGGCGGATGAGATCCTTTATATGGATGTGGTCGCAAGCCTTTACGGGAGAAACAATCTCCTTCACATCGTTGAGAGGACTGCCAAAGAGGTCTTTATCCCGCTCATGGTCGGAGGGGGGCTTCGATCCCTTGAGGATATCAAGGCGGTTCTTCGTGCCGGAGCCGACAAGGTAGCGCTCAACACGGCGGTGATCAACCGGCCTGAACTGATTCGGGAGGCATCGCGCAAGTTTGGATCTTCCACGATCGTTGTTTCTATTGAGGCGATTAAACAGCCTGATGGGCGGTACGAGGCGTTTACGGATAATGGACGGCAGGCGACGGGAGTTGATGTCTTTGAGTGGGCGGTTCGCGCGGCCGAACTGGGTGCTGGTGAGATTATGATAACGTCGGTTGATCAGGAGGGAACCGGTCGTGGCTACGCTATTCCACTCACCCGGAAGATTGCCGATGCTGTTTCGATTCCTGTGATTGCCTGCGGGGGAGCCGGGCAGGTACAGCACGTGCAAGAGGTCATTACGGAAGGAAAGGCGGACGCCGCTTGTGTCGCCTCGATGCTGCATTATCAGTTTATTCAGGAGATGGAGCATGACGAGGATTATTCTGACGAGGGGAATATCGAATTTTTGAAAAGAAAGAGGACCTACAGCCGGATTCAGGGGGCGACGATTCCCCAGATTAAAGAGTGTTTGATTCAAAATGGGGTCTGCTGCCGCACCCTGCCCAAGTTAGAGGAGAAAATTGTCAACGCCTAGATCTAAAGTAGCGATTGTTGATTACGGCATCTGCAACATGTTCAGCGTGAAACACGCTTGTGAGCGGGTCGGGCTGGAGGCGACGATTACCTCCTCGATTCCTGAAATCATACAGGCCGATGCGGTGATCTTGCCCGGTGTCGGTGCCTTCGGTGACGCGATGGAGCAGTTGAAGGCGCTTGATCTCATCTCTCCCCTTAAAGATCTGGTTGGTTCTTCCAAACCGTTTATCGGTATCTGTCTTGGCTATCAGTTGCTCTTGAGTGAGAGTGAGGAGTTTGGATCCCATAAGGGGTTGGGTATTGTGAAAGGCTCTGTCAAACGGTTTGATCAGCCACGTGAGGGAGATCATATCTTGAGCGTCCCGCATGTCGGATGGAATCAAATCTGGAAGGATACGACGACCTCCTGGGAAGGGAGCCCGCTTCGGGGAACGACCCCCGGCGACTATGTCTATTTTTGCCACTCCTATTATGTCCAGCCGGAGGATCAGAGTGTGGCACTGACACGCACGCACTATGGCCATTACGATTTTATTTCGAGTCTGCGTTGCCAGAATGTTTTTGGTTTTCAGTTCCATCCCGAAAAAAGCGGTCCGGTCGGTCTTGAGATGTATCAAAATATTGCGAAATTGATTGGTGCGTAAAGGAGAGAATTTATGGAATCAAAGTACGGTGCCCCTGCCGAGGTGAAATTTTGCAAGAGATGTGTGATGCCGAACCAGAGGCCCTCGTCCAGCAATGAGTGGGCCCATACGGCAGGGAGCAGGCATAAATTTATTCATTTTGATGAGGAAGGCGTCTGCTCTGCCTGTCGCTTTGCTGAGGCCAAGGATCAAAAAATTGATTGGCAAGAGAGGGAGAAGGAGCTGCTGAATCTCCTCAGCCGGTATCGTAGCAAGGATGGTTCTTATGACTGCCTCGTTCCCGGGAGTGGGGGGAAGGACAGTTGCTATGCCTCCCACCTCCTCAAGTACAAATACGGGATGCATCCGTTGACCGTTACCTGGGCCCCCCATCTCTACACGGATGTCGGTTGGAATAATCATCAAAACTGGGTGCATGTCGGCGGGTTTGATAATTACCTTTTTACCCCCAACGGACGGATTCACCAGTTGTTAACCCGAAATGCGGTCTTAAATCTCCTTCATCCGTTTCAGCCGTTTATTCTGGGACAAAAAACCTTTGCGACCAAGATGGCGGTCAAATTTAACCTTCCTCTTGTTTTCTATGGGGAGGCGCCGGGGGAGTATGGGGCGAATGTTTCTATCCACCAGAAGAAATTCTCAACAGGTGAAACGACGACCGGAAAGGATCAGGACGAAGGTTTTCGGCTCGATTTCACTCGCGGGCGCAGTGGTGAGAATATTTATTTAGGAGGCAAATCGGTTTCGGAATATCTTCGTGAAGGGACAACGCTCGGGGATTTGGATCCCTATCTTCCGCTCGATCCACAGATTGCGCAAAGCAAGAATCTCGAGTTCCATTACCTCGGTTATTACATCAAATGGATTCCTCAAGAGGCGTATTACTATGCGGTGGAGCATACCGGTTTTCAGGCGAATCCTGTGAGGACCGAGGGGACCTATTCCAAATACAACAGCATTGACGACAAAACGGACGGTTATTTCTACTACACGACCTACATGAAGTTTGGTTACGGTCGGGCGACCCAGGATGCGGCGCAGGAGATCCGCAACAAGCATCTGACCCGCGAGGAAGGGGTGGCGCTTGTTCGTAGGTATGACGGGGAGTTCCCGGAACGGTATTACAAGGAATTTTTGGAATATATTTCAATGACGGATACAGAATTTAAGGCCCTCTGCGACAAATTTCGCTCTCCCCATTTGTGGGAGCAGACGAAAGAGGGTTGGCGATTACGGCACGTGGTGTCGTGAGGGTATCCCCACCCCGTCCCTCCCCTTAAGCTAAGGGGAGGGTGAGGGAGGGGATAAGGAGAAAAATCATGTCAAAAATCATCAAGGTAACCGACGAGATTAAAGACGGGCAGCTGCCGAAGTTGCCGAAGGAGATCAAATTTTGTTCGCGGTGCGTTGTTTCTAATCAGCGTCCTCGAATTGGGTTTGATGAAAACAATGTCTGCAGTGCCTGTCATTGGGCCTATGAAAAACAGAGTTTGGTGAATTGGGATGCAAGGGAGCACGAACTCGTGAAACTCCTCGACCAGTATCGTTCCAAAGACGGGAGCTATGATGTCGTCGTTCCTGGCAGTGGTGGTAAGGACAGTTCCATTGTGGCCCACAAACTAAAACACAAGTATGGAATGCATCCGCTCACGATCACCTGGGCCCCCTTCATGTATACCGATATCGGGTGGAAAAACTATGTCGACTTCAAGGACTCTGGTTTTGACAACATCCTTTGTTATCCAGATGGCAAGCTCCATCGGAAGCTCTCTTTATTGGCATTTGATCTCCTGGGAGATGCCTGGGAACCGTTCGCCTACGGCCAACAGTCTTGGGCGTTTCAGATCGCGACCCGCTTCAATATCCCACTTGTTTTTTTCGGTGAAAATGGGGAACTCGAGTACGGCGGGACGACACGCAACAAAAATAAGGCGGGGGAGCCGCTCGAGGAATGGGCAGAGATTTACTACAAAGACTCAGGCATTTCCTATTTGGTGGAGCAGGGTCTGAAAAGAAATGTTTTTACGAAGGAGGAGGTCCACTCCAAGCTGTTTGAGCTTTACGAGGTCCCGGATCTCGATGCGATGAAGAGGGTTGGCACCCAAATGCATTGGTGGTCGTACTACAATAAGTGGGTACCCCAGGAGCACTACTATTACGCCGTGGAGCATACCGGGTTTACTGCCAATCCGGTTCGGTCAGAAGGGACCTATTCCAAATATGCCAGTTTGGATGACAAGACCGATGGGTTTCATTTTTATCTTGCGTTCATCAAATTCGGGATTGGGCGATGCACCTCAGATGCGGCACACGAGATTCGTGACGGGCATCTCACGCGAGACGAGGGGGTCGCCCTGGTTCATAAATATGACGGAGAGTTTCCGATTAAGTATTACAAGGAATTTCTTGATTATCTCGGTATCAACGACCAGGAGTTCTGGCAGGTTTGTGATAAATTCCGTCAGCCCCACATCTGGGACAAGGTCGATGGGAAGTGGGCGTTAAAACATCGCGTCGATTATATTCCTCCCCTTGCGCAAAGATAATAAAACATCACGTCGAGTTCATATCGCACCGCAGATCGTCTTTGCCGACGGGATCAGCGGGAGCGGCAAAACGGCCCTTTCGGCAGTCTTGCAGAGTCTGGAGCGGGTCGAGGTCCAGCGAATCGATCCGATTTATGAAGAGATTTGTGTGATGAGGTTCCTCGATCGGATTGAAGAGGATGCCGCCGTCACCTTGATACGGATTCAAAGTGACTTGAGCTGCCACGATATGATGATTTCTCGTGGTGCCAATTTCCGTTGCAGCGACCTCTCGTCTGTCATCGCCAGACGTGAGGAGTATGAAAGGCGACTAACTCTTCCCGATGGTCCTCCGGTTTTGGAGAGGATCAGGCAGGAACGTCCGATACTCCACTTAATGACCCATCAGACGATCGGAATTTCTCATCCACTCTTTGAAGCGGTTGGGGATAGGGGGGTGTTGATCGAAATGGTGAGACATCCGCTCTTTGTCCTGACGGCATGGCTCGATTACATAAGTCGGTATGGGACTGACCCGCTCGAACTCGACATCTGTCTCGATTACAAGGGACAGGACCTCCCCTGGTTTGCCTTGGGGTGGGAGGAGATTTTTCTCGAATCGAACCGCATGGATCGCATTATCCGAAGTCTCGACTTCTTGACTACAAGACGGAACCTCTTCTTGAAGAGTCAGCCTCAAAATGCACGGCTCCTCTGCATTCCGTTTGAAAAATTTGTGCAGGAACCATGGCCCTTTATTGAAAAGATCGAAACGTTGCTCGGCACAAAAAGAACCGACCGAACCGAGAAGGTTTTGCAGGAGCAAAAAATTCCACGAAAGGTTCTGACGGATGTCCCATCCCTGCACGCATTGCAACGATACGGTTGGAGGCCTCTCAAAAATGGAGAGACGACCAATGAGGCAGAGGTGCAGAGACAGTGGGGGTTGGTGAAAAAGGAGGCGTCGATGGAGGCGGTCAGAATTTTTGAACAGATTTGCTCTCACTATGAAAGAGAATATGGCATATCCCCACCCCCTCCCTCCCCTTATCTAAGGGGAGGGTTAAGGGAGGGGATATAGATATGTCTCATAAAATTTCAATCCTGGACTGCACGCTCCGGGATGGCGGTTACTACAACCACTGGGATTATTCTCCGGAGCTCGTTGCCTTTTATCTTTCGGCGATGGGGAATGCACGGGTCGATGCGATTGAGATCGGCTTTCGTCTCCTGGACAAGAAGGGGTTTAAAGGGCCGTATGCCTACAGTACGGATGAATTTCTTTCAAAACTTTCGCTCCCCAAGGCGGTTCTGATCGGTGTCATGGTCAATGCGAAGGACCTTTTAGTTTATGAGAGTGGTCCTGAGGCGGCTGTTGGCAAATTGTTTCAGCCCCAAAACCTCTCTCCGATTGGTCTTGTGCGTGTGGCCGCCCATTTTCAGGAGGTCGAACAGTGCGGCCCCCTTGTCCGGCGCCTTAGGGAAAAGGGATATCAGGTTGGCTTCAATTTGATGCAGAGCGGTGGACGGAGCCGGGAAGAGATTGAGAAGGTGGCAAGGATCATCTCGGGATGGAACGCCGTCGATATCCTTTATTTCGCCGATTCGCTTGGGAATATGAATCCATCCTCCATGGGAGAGATTGTTTTAGCCTTAAGATCTTTCTGGAAAGGCCCGATCGGATTTCATGCCCATGACAATATGGGACTCGCCCTCCAAAACTGTCTGGTTGCTGCTGAGTCTGGGGTTGAGTGGCTGGACGGAACGATCCTTGGAATGGGGCGTGGGGCCGGCAACGTTCGGACTGAACATCTTCTTATTGAACTTCAGCGGAAAGGCCTCGGGGATTTTTACCCGGATGCCGTTTTCCCTCTTGCCCTCGAGCATTTTGAGGAGCTTCGGCAGAAATATGGATGGGGCATGAATCTCCTCTACTATCTTTCCGCCTCCTACGGAATCCACCCGACCTACGTTCAGGAGCTCCTCGGCGGGCAGTCTTACGAACCTCATCACCTGATTTCGGCCCTGGAGTTTCTTAAAAAAGAGGGGGGGCGATCCTATTCCCAAAGTCAGATGAAAAGGGCAGTCTTGAAACCTCAGGGGGCATCCGAGGGGACCTGGATAGCGACCGGGTGGGCCAAGGGACGTGATTTTTTGTTGATAGCGCCCGGTCCCGGTACTACTCGGTATCGGGAGGCGATACTGCAGTTTATCGAGAGGACAAATCCGGTCGTGATCTGTCTCAATGCCAACAGCAGTTTCCCCTGGGAAAAGGTGACCGCCTACGCCGCCTGTCATCAGGCGAGGCTCTTGCTTGATTCTGAGGCGCTTTGTTCGCTCCGAAAGCCGCTTATCGCGCCGCTTGGTGCGATCCCCGATCCGGTCCAGTCCAAATTCAGCAATGTGGAAATTTTAAACTATGGCCTCCAGGTTGAGGAGGGGGTTTTTCGGACCTCTTCAACAGGATGCACGATTCCGTCCTCGCTGGTCGCCGCATATGTGATGGCGCTGGCGGTCTCGAGCGGGGCACGGCGGACGCTGCTTGCTGGCTTCGATGGTTTTGGGGCGAGTGATCCACGTCAAGCGGAGATGATGCATGTTTTGAACTGCTATCCCCAGATTGGTCGTGAAGTTCCTCTGCTTGCAGTAACACCAACCTCTTATCCAGTGACACAGAGTTCGGTTTATGCTCCTGACTTATAACTCACCCTGCACAGATCTCAACGATACCTGCGATCCCTCTCTTACATTAAGAGAGGGGGCGGGGGGTGAGTTATGAAACCCGTCATCATCATCCCGGCCCGTTACGAATCTTCCCGCTTTCCCGGCAAACCGCTCGTGATGATCAAAGGGAAGACTCTTCTCCAGCATGTATGGGGTCAATCGGTAAAGGCGTTGTCTCCTCCTCAAGTTTATATTGCGACCGACGACGAACGGATTGCGGCCCACTGCCGCGAAAAAAAGATGCAGTTTGTGATGACCCCTTCTTCCTGCGCGACAGGGACCGATCGTCTGTATGAGGCAGCCAAACAGCTCCCCGCCGATCTCTATATTAATGTTCAGGGAGACGAACCGCTTGTTCGACCGGACGATATTCTGAAGGTCTTGCGGACCGCCGAAAAGATGCCGGATCGTGTCGTAAACGCGATGTGCCCAATTCAAACGGAGGAGGATTTTCGATCCCCCTCTGTGCCGAAGGTCGTGGCAACCCCCGAGGGAAGACTCCTTTATATGAGCCGGGCGGCGATCCCGACCGACAAGAAATTTTCCTTCCGGGCGGCGATGAAGCAGGTTTGTATCTATGCCTTTTCCAAATCTCTTCTGGAGAGATTCGGTCGGGTCAAGGGGAAGAGTCCCCTCGAGGCGATTGAGGATATCGAGATTCTGAGATTCCTGGAAACCGGTGTCGAGGTTCAGATGGTTCAGGTTTCATCCTCATCGATCGCCGTTGATTTTCCGGGGGATATTGTACGGGTGGAAAAGGCACTTCATGCTTGATGTATCCCCACCCCTTCCCTCCCCTTAGACTAAGGGGAGGGAGTGAGGGGATATGGGGCGAAGATGGATCTAACTATTTATCGCTCGGCAATTTTCGACTGCGACGGGGTGATTCTCGATTCCAACGGGATGAAGTCCCGTGCATTTCGTCAGGCGCTTGAAGGGGAGGAACCGGAGTTAATCGATCAGTTTATCCGTTACCATCAGGAAAATGGAGGAGTTTCACGCACCATCAAATTCCGCCATTTCTATCAAGTAATGAAAGAAGAAAAAGATTTTGAAAAAAAGGCGGAGGCAACGATGCGTCGTTATTCAGAACTCGCCAAACAGGGCCTTTTGAGGTGTCCGGAGATTCCGGGAATCCGGAAGCTGCTTGACCATCTTTACGTCCAAGGAGCCTCGCTATTTGTGGTTTCAGGCGGGGATGAAGAGGAGGTGCTCTCGGTTTTTGAGGCGCGTAATCTGCTCCGTTATTTCAAAAAAATTCTCGGGAGTCCAAAGACAAAAAACGAAAACATGGCCCTTCTGGAAAAAGAGAGGTTGATCCATCGGCCCGCAGTCTATTTTGGCGATTCAGCGGCCGACCTGGAGGCGGCCGAGGCGTTTGGGCTCGATTTTGTCTTTGTTGCCTCCCGATCCGAGTGGCGGGACGGCCGCGACAAAATAGCGGCGAAACGCCTACCGGCGATTGAGGATTTTTCAAACTTGTGATTTCTGAAGAAATCATCGTTCCTTTTTTGGTTGTCGCCCTTTTTTCGATGGTCCAATCGGTCTTCGGCGTCGGGCTTCTCCTGTTCGGGACTCCGACCCTTCTGATGTTTGGCCATCCGTTTGAACAGGCGCTTTCGATTCTGCTTCCTTGTTCGCTGGTGATCAGCCTGCTGCAGGTACTCCAGGACAGGTCTTCTGTTCAGACGACTGCCGGAGAGATTATTGGGTTCACGTTGCCGGCACTTCTTGTCGGGTTGGGTTTTGTCCTCTATTGGGGGCACGCTTATAATGCCCGGTTTGCGGTAGGGCTTATGTTAGTGTTGACCGGCCTGATGCGGAGCTTTTCCGGCTTGAGCTTGTTTTTAACACGCCTTGTGTCGCATTGCCGCCGGCCTTATCTCCTGGTGATGGGACTGATTCATGGACTTACCAACATGGGGGGTGGACTTTTGGCTATTTACGCAAACGCCCAATCGGAAGAGAAAAGAATGATTCGATCCTGTATCGCCTTTGGATATCTGCTCATGGCCCTCACCCAGGTTGGCTTTCTCGTTTTTTGGAATTCGTTTGTTCTCGATCGTCGATCGGTGATCCTGCCGGTTTTGGCAGGTTCTGTTTATCTGATTCTGGGAAACAGGATCTTTCAAGCGGCATCCCATTATGTTTATCAGGGAGCGATGACTGTTTTCCTCCTTTTGTTCGGCATCACACTGATCTTTGTATGACTCCATTTATCCGACGCAGAGAAATTACTCCCCACATTGTTTTTTCCGGTGCGGTTTCCGGAAGCGGCAAGTCGGCGGTCTGCTCTATTCTCTCGAGTCTCAATCGGGTCGAGATCCGGATGATTGATCATTACTATGATGATATGTGCATTGTGAGGTACTTCGACCGGATTACGGAGGATGCTGCTACCGCAATGCTTCGTAACCATGCGGATGTCGCCTGCTACTACCAGATGATCGGTCGTCATGTAAATTTCAGGCCGACCGATGCGACGAGCGTCCTCTCCAAGAGGGAGATTTATGAAGAGAGGATGCGGCTCCCCGACGGCCCCCCGACCCTGGAAAGAATTCGGAAGGAACAGCCGATCCTCCATCTGGCGATCCATGACATTATCGGACTGACACAGCCGCTCTTTAATGCCTTCGGCGACCGGATGACGTTTATTGAGATTGTTCGTCATCCTTTACAGATGGTTCCCCATTGGTGTTCCTTTGTCGACCGATACGGTCAAGACCCGATGGAATTCCAGCTCTGCTGTGACCACCGTGGTCGTGACATCCCCTTCTTTGCGGTAAGCTGGGCGGAAGAATGGAGGGAGTCAAACCGGATCGATCGGACCATCAGGGCCTTCAAATTCTTTCGCGATCTGCGATCCACTTTTCTGGAGAGTTTGGAGGAACGCTTCAAAAAGAGGTTTTTCACGGTTTCCTTTGAAAACTTCGTGCACGACCCGTGGCCATTTATCCGGAAATTTGAAGAGATTCTGAATACTCTCAGTACGCCGCTGACGAAAAAGATATTGGAGGAACAGAAAATTCCCCGAGAGGTCCTGGCCAATGTGCCTGATCACTCCCACTTCAAGCGTTATGGTACCCAATCCCTGCAGGAAAGGGGCATCACGTCGGACCGGGAAGCGTTGGACAAGAACTGGGCGTTTGTCCGGAGAGAGGCCTCGCCCGAGTGCCTTCGGATCCTTGAGTCGCTCAGTATCGAGTATGAAAAAACCTATGGAAGAGTTGATTAAACGTTTTCTCGCCTGCGAGGAGAAGGGGCGGTTTTTTTCTCTCCATGTCAAGGGGCGGGTCGTCTGGGATTATCTTCGGTATCCTCTCTTCGAATCGCTCCTTTTGCGGAATCTTGCTCGTCCCGTTAAGCCGTCGAATTCCGCGAAACATCAATTTTATGTTTCGTATTCCGTGCCTCTCCTTGCTCGTTTAAAAACGTCTATTTTAGAATTTGCAGCGCTTTCTTCTTACCTTGTTCAAACGGCCTTCAGGAAGAGTCAGAAGAACAACGACATTATTGTGATGAACTATGATCGCAAGAACTTGATTGATGGCAAGCAGGTGAATATCCATTTCTACCCTCTCATCAAATGTCTCACGCCGGAATATTCCATTCTCTTGATTGATCCTTCTCATTATCAGGAACCGGTGGAGGAGAATTATCCCTGCGAGGTTCTGCGCTCAAACCTCCTTTATCACCGCGCCCGTCTTTTGTCCCGCTTTGTGCGGTTTTCCGGGGAGGAGAATGAAGTTTTCCATCTCATTCAAAAAGTTCTTGAGGATGAATTTAAGGTCACCTTTAATATCTCGAAACTGGCTCGTCGTTTTTTTGCCAAGGATATCGTACTTTCCCGTCTTTATGGGAAGATCTTTGACAAGGTCCGGCCGCGGCTCATCATTCACTCGGATACCGGGAATGCCAAGGGGTGGATTGAGGCGGCGCATCAGCGCGGAATATCGGTCATCGATTTCCAGCACTCACTTATGTCGCCGATCAATATTCTTTATCGGTATCCTGCCGGTTTCGAGAAGCTGAGCACCCTTTCCGACCACATATTTACCTTTGGCGAATTCTGGCATGATTACTATTCTGTTCCCGCCAGACTCTCCGCCGTCGGTTTCCCTTTTCTGGAAATGATGAAGCAGGGGGTTTTGGAAAAGAAAATTGCCAAGATGAAGAGTGTCGTCGTTATTTCGAGTATGCTTTCCCGGGAAAGGTTGGAAAAGATCGCACTCGATCTTTCCCGGAAACTTCCCGATTACTGCATCCTCTACAAGTTACGCTTCGAAGAATACAATCACTGGAGAGAGAATTATTCTGCGGAATTTCAGGCGAGAGAGAATATCGTCGTGATTGATAATAACGACAGGTCGCTCTATGAACTGTTTGCCGCCTCCCGCTTTCAGATCGGGATCAACTCGACCGCACTTGTCGAGGGGCTCTCCTTCGGCCTTACGACTTTTATCGTCAGGGACGGCTATTACGAGGAGATGAAACCTCTGATCGAGCGAAAGGCGGTTTTTCTTGTCGAAACGGCCGATGAAATATCGGAGAAAATCATTAACAATGAACGGCCTCCTTTCTCCGTAAGTTGTAACCAGATCTTCCGCGATGGAAGCCTGACTCACGTACGGCAGGCAGTGAACCTGTTTTTCCCCTGATGTGATGGATTTTCAGGAACTTTACGAAAGATTTTATAAGATGGAAGGAAGAGAAAATCTCTTCGACTATCGCGTCAGGAACCGCGTCGTCTGGGACTACCTGAGATACTACGTCTTTAAAGAGCTGGAGAAGGGGCAGTCGCTGCCGGGTCAGATTGTTTACCGGAAAAAAATCAGACCTCTTGTGCACGTGATGGATGGGATTGGGTTCATTCGGAGACGCCGCCTTTCTCCTCCCTACGATATTGTTGTCGTCAATTATTCCCGCAAGACAATGATCGATGGCAAGTCGGTCAACTCCCAATTTTATCTCACGATCAATGCCCTCAAGGATCGATACCGGATTCTGCTGATTGATCCTTCACGGTATCGGGAAGAAGTGGAGAAGTTCTACGGTTGTGATGTTGTTCGCTCCATCCCGTGGCACTACAGGGCGAAGCTGGGAGGTGCGCTGATGCGTTATTCCGGTGAAGAGAAACGGGTCTTCGATACAATTCGAAAGGTTGTTCTCAATGAGTTTCAGGTCGGGTTGGATATGGATGCGATCGTTCGCCTGGGATTCTCGTACCAACTGGGACTTGGAAAGGAATTCGCAAAAATTTTCAAACGAGTCAGGCCCCGCCTGATTCTCTATTCGGAGACGGGCGGTTGCAAGGGGTGGATCGAGGAAGCGCACCGTTTGGAAATCCCCGTGGTGGAATATCAGCACTCGATCATCTGGAGAGGTTCCGTCCTTTGTAACTATGATAACGGCGTTGTGTCGCGGGATTTGAAGACTCTTCATGACTATATCTTCACGTTTGCGGAGTCGTGGCATCCCCAGTATCTCTGCCCGGCGAAAAAAATTCCGGTGGGGCACCCTCTCGTGGATCGCCATTTGAGCGGCCTTGCGAAATCGTCCGGTCGTCCGGAGGCGATCCTTTTCATCTCCACCAAGCGATCGGGAAGGGTTTTGGAGAGATTGGCTTTGGAGCTTTCTCGAAGAATGCCGGGCAGGCCGATTTTTTACAAATTACGGCCGGATGAGTATATCGGCTGGCGAGAGGCCTATTCGCGGGAGTTTTGTGAAAGCCGTGACGTTACGGTGATTGATCGGGATATCAAATCGCTCTATGATTGGTTCGCGGAGTCCGGATATATTGTGGGTGATGCTTCTATGGCGGTTGTCGAGGGAATGGCGGCGGGCCTTGTCCCCTTTATCCTGAAAAACCAACTTCACGTTGTCTTGGAAAATTACGTGAAGCAGGGGGCTGCCTTTTTGGTGGAAACGGCCGAAGAAATAGAAATGAAGATTAAACAAAAAGAGTTGCCGAGAAATCCCTTGAGAAGGGAGCAGTTGTTTCGTCCGGGAAGTCTGTCAAACATTACCCAGGCTGTTGATGCCATTTTTAGATCAAAAGGAGAGGAGAGGAATCATGGATCCATTTCTTGAGCATCGCAAGGCGCAGGAAAAGAGGCATCAGGTCGCCACCGCAGGCGTCCTCGATCCGATGAATAGCCTGATCACCGTCGAACTGAACATCACCGAGTTATGCAATCGGACCTGTGTCTTTTGTCCCCGTGTGGATCCCAAGGTTTATCCCAATCGTAATCTGTCAATGAAACTGGATATGGCAGAAAAGGTGGCACGGGATCTTGTTCGGATTGATTATAAAGGGCGGATTTCCTTCTCCGGATTTGGAGAACCTTTCTTACATAAGGGGTTTGTTGATTTTGTGAGGATCTTCAGGGGCCATCTTCCCCAAAATACCATTGAGACAAATACCAATGGTGATTTTCTCAAGCCAGAAACTGTTAGGCGATTTTTTGAAGCCGGATTGACCTATCTTTATATCAATCTCTACGATGGTCCCGAGCAGCGGGAACCGTTTCATCAATTGATGGCTAAGGCGGGAGTCGATGAATCCCGTTATCGCCTTCGCGACCATTGGGTTGGGGCGACGGAAGACTTTGGGCTTAACCTGAATAATCGATCGGGAATGGTCTCTCTTGAAGATTCGACCTCTCCTCAGAAGCTTCAGGGGCATCCTTGTTACTACCCCTTTTATAAAATGCTGATCGATTGGGATGGCCAGGTCCTTTTCTGTTCCAATGACTGGGGGAGGAAAATTGTTGTTGGAGACGTACGGAATCACTCGGTCAAGGATATTTGGCTCTCCGAAGAGATGCGTAAGATCCGCAAGCGTTTGATCTTCGGGGATCGATCGGTGAGTCCCTGTGATACCTGCAATGTTAAAGGGACACTGCACGGCAAATCGAGCGTCGATCTGCTTGCCCGGCATTACCAATTTTTGGACGTTGTCCCCCTTTGTAAGGGGGACTCCAGGGGGTAGAGTATTTATGCGTCTCGGATTCATAGGAACAGGTACCGCGGCTCAGGAGCATGCCAAGGTCGCCTTGGCTTTGGGGCACCGGATTGTAGCGGCCTCGGCACGGAGTGAGAGTTCGCCGCGATGGGAGAGGTTTCATTCTCTCGCCCCCACCGCTCGTTTTATCGCCGACGTCGATTCCCTCCTCAAGGCCCAAGATGTGGATGCGATCGTTGTCAGTCTTAATTGGAATGTGACCCACGAATGGTTAGAGGCGCTCGTCACTTCACCGAAACCGATGCTGATTGAGAAACCGCCAGCCCTCGATCAAGAAAGACTTAAGTCGGCTCTTCATCGTCATCCGGCAACTGTTGCCAACAAAAGAGTGGCGTACAACAGGAGGTTGTACGAACCGGTTCAGATTTTAAGAGCCAGGGTGAAGGAAGGGGGACTGAAGTCGGTCGAGGTGACACTTTCTGACGATATCGAGCATTATCGATCGCGGTATGGAGAGGAGATCATTCCTCATCTCACAATGTTTGCCGGCACACATCTTTTAGATCTGATGATTTTTCTGTTTTCTCCGCTCCGTCTCCTCAAGAGCTATCCCTACCCGGAAAAAGGAGAAGCCAAACCGTATGTCTCTTTTCATGCCTTGCTTGAGAGTGGTGCCGGCGTTCCCCTCTGGCTCTCTTTAAATGCCGATGATCCGAGCCCGGTTGGGATTCGTTGCCGTTTTGACGATGGCACGACCTGGCATTTGGCCCCTCTCGAACGGCTTAAGGTTTACCGAGGATTTCAGATTGAGCCTCCGACAAAGGAAAACAACATTCGTCGTTATACCCCTAAGCTTGAAAAAGAAGTGGCAGTCGATAACCGTTTCAAGCCAGGTTTTCTGGCACAGATGGAGGCGTTTTTGAGTGGTCGCATGGAAGAGATGGCTACGCTGGATGATTCGTTGGCCTTGTTTGATCTGTTCGATCAAATTAAAGGGAAAAATTAAGAAATGTCTCAAAGGGAAAAACCTGGAACTGTCATTTGGCTCACCGGTCTCTCCGGTTCCGGAAAGACAACCTTGGCCTTCCGTCTCAAGAATGAATTTGAATTACAGAAGTTGCCTGTGGAGGTTTTAGACGGCGATATGGTTCGGGATTTTTTTGAAAATGACTTAGGTTATAGCCGAAAAGAGCGGATTCTGAATGTGAAGCGAATCGCGTTTGCGGCGATGCTCATGGCGCGTCACGGAACCGATGTTATCGTTGCGAATATTGCCCCCTATTATGAGGTCCGTGATTTTATTCGGCGTCACCTGAAGAACTATCTCCAGATTTATGTCAAGGCATTGCCCGAAACAGTACGAAAGAGGGATGTCAAAGGACACTATCGTCGTTTTGAACAGGGGCAGATTCGCGACATGGTCGGGATTGATGATGACTACGATCAGCCACGTCGGCCCGATCTCATTTTAGATACGGATTGTGAAACAATTGATCAGTCGTTGGCAAGACTTGTTGATTTTTGCCGACAAAAGGGAGCTCTGACATGAGGCTGGTTGTCGACCAAGATGCAGAACTAGAACTTGCCAATATTCAAGAAGGGGTCTTTGCCCCTCTTTCCGGTTTTTTTGGGGGAAAGGATTATCGCTCGGTCGTCGATGAGATGCATATCCAAAACGGCTCCCCCTGGACGATACCGGTTACCCTTGATCTGGATGAGGGGGAGGTGAAGAGGGCAACCTCTTCCGGGGTTCTGACGCTCATCCGTCACGATGGGACTGAATTGGGCAAGTTAGAGGTCGAAGATATCTTTCGGGTTGACCTTGAGCACGATCTTCAGAAGGTTTTCGGGACGACCGACCGTCGCCATCCGGGTGTTGATAAAGAGGGGAGTCGTTCTCCTTATCGTGTGGGGGGAAAAGTCCGACCGACAAGGCTGGTGACAAATCATTCGGCCCCTGCTTCCTTCTCTCCTGTCGAAACGAGGAAGATTTTTCGGGAACGTGGTTGGAAGAGTGTGGCCGGATTCCAGACCCGGAATCCGATCCACAAGGCCCACGAATATCTTCAGCGTTTGGCCTTGGAAATGACCGACGGCCTATTCCTTCAACCGTTGATCGGTTGGAAGAAAAGCGGGGATATTGCTCCTGAGGCGGTCGTTGCCTCGTATCGTCGGATGGTGAAAGATTTTTATCCACTGGATCGTGTCTTGTTTGGCACCTTGAGAACACCGATGCGTTACGCCGGTCCCCGCGAGGCGGTCTTCCACGCAATTGTTCGCCGGAATTACGGCTGCACCCATTTTATTGTTGGTCGGGATCATGCGGGTGTTGGCAATTATTACGGCAAATACGAGGCCCAAGATTTTTGTAAAAAATTTCCCGATTTAGGGATAAAGATTCTCGACTTCGCCGGACCTTATTTTTGCGGTGCTTGCGGCCATATTGTGACTGAAAGATCCTGTCCTCATGGTGAGAAGTATGTGGTGCATGTTTCGGGAACGGAAGTTCGGGATCGTCTGCGGCGGGGCGAGAAACCGCCTGTTGAATATATGAGACCAGAGATTGCTGAAGTGTTGTTGGAGATGCAGAAAGAGGGGAAGTTGTTTATTGAGGACTGAGGAGGAGAATCTATGGACTTTCGAGTTATCGTTACCTTGGGCCCCGCCATACAGCACGAATCGACACTGAAGGAGATTCATGCAGTTGGCCCCTGTATTTTTAGAATCAACGGGGCCCACAGCAGTGGGGCGGCAGTTCTGCAACAGGTGAAATTCGTACGCGGCATCCTCCCGACCGCCTCTCTCATGGTCGATTTGCCAGGCAACAAGATCCGGACGGAGTGCTTGAAACAGCCAATTTCTTTGGTGAAGGGGAAGACGATTCGCCTGAACCCTGCTGATCTGAATTTCAAAGAGTTTTATCGTTACGTCAAAGTGGGAGACAAGGTGTATGCGAACGATTCCGTTTATACCCTTGAGATTCATTCGATTGAGGGAGAGACCCTTTATCTACTTTCTCATTCGGATGGAGAGCTCACGAACAACAAAGGGCTTCATGTGCAGGGGATTCATCATCAGATCCCGTTTATTTTTGAAAAAGATATGGAGCTCCTCGAGGCGGGATCGCAATGTGCCATTGATTATATCAGCCTCTCTTTCGTCCGAACTGCCGAAGATATCCGAGAGGTGAAGCGCCTTCTTGCCCGTATGGGGAATCAATCGTCCCGCCTGATTGCGAAGGTGGAGACACTCTCAGCGGTTAAGAATCTGGGACATATCCTGAGGGAGGTCGATGAGATCAACGTTGATCGAGGGGATCTCTCGACGGATGTCGGTCTTTTCGAACTCGCCTCCTATCAGGAACGGATCATTGAGGCGGCGAAGCGGGCCGGCAAAAAAGTTTTTCTGGCGACGCAATTTCTAAAAAACATGGAGAAGTGGCCTATCCCGTTGATCGCCGAGATCATTGACCTTCATAAGACGGTTAAATCGGGGATTCATGGTATTCAACTCTCAGAAGAGACGGCCATTGGAAAGTATCCCGTCGAGTGTGTCAGGAATGTCTTTAAGGTTTATTACAATTCATTTTCGAGTTAACCAAGGATGAATGATGAATAGGGAAATTCTGCGCGATTACTGGGTCGGCGCCGCTTCTGAAGATCGCCGCCTCTTCTATGCCCGCCCCGTGAAGGAATGGCTCAAGTGGAGCTTAAGGCTTATCGAATACCTTCTGGCACGCTACCTGGGGTGGCTCTATCAAATCTTCGTTCATAAAAGGAGACTCGGAAAAGGGGGGAAATACGCCCGTATCAAGGATCAGCGTTTTTTTTCCTGGTATCTGCCGGGTCGGCCTTATTTTGAAATTCAGATAGGCAACGATACCCGTTGCTCGGCGATCCTGGCGGAATCCGATGAATTCTCTTTTGAACGTAAGGTTGATCGTATTTTGGATAGAGACAAAGACCTCCTGTTTGGAATGGCCCCCCTTGTTGGGACCGCCCAGACTGCTTTGGTCAAGAAGTGGAATTGTCGGGTGAAGATCAAAGATCTGACATCAGGAGAGATCCATTCCTGGGAGGAGCGTTTCCCCTTTAACGGACGCTCGGAACGATTTGCCTATTATCCGGGGGATGGTTGGGCGGAGTTTAGGATCTCGCTCACACCTTATGTCGGGCGCAATATCAGGGTCACCATCTCCGGCACTCCTGCCGTTTCCCTCGCAACGCCCCAGTTGATTGCCCGAAAAGAAAAGGCCAGAAATGTCCTTTTGATCAGCTTTGAATCGCTGACTGACTTTCGGTACCTTCGCGAAAGATACGGGAACAGGGTGGGGGAGCTTCCCAATCTGGAACGTTTGTGCGGGGAGAGTGTTGTCTATCCGAAGGTTTATTCACCGACCGATTGCACCCTCTCTTTTGCCGCCTCGATCCTGACCGGGCTCATGCCGAGCCAGCATGGGATAGGGAATTACGCGATCGCCGCCGACAGCTTTGAAAACAGCGTTTATCATCCTGAGCTCCGGACTCTTCCTGGGATGTTCAAGGATCACCGATTCTTGACTTTCTTTGGAGGGACCCAGGTGAGGTTCAGCTCCAAGGTCGGATGGGCCAGGGGATTCGATCACTATTTTCATGTCTTTGATAAGTGGGGGACAAACACTCCCCAGTTTGACTGGCTGACCCGCGCCTTTAGGACTTATAAAGAATACGACAAGTTTTTCTACACGCACATCGATTTTCTGCACGAACCTCTGCTCGCCTTCAACGACCGGGAACGGATGCGCCTTCTCGATCTTCCCCATCTGCAATCAAATCCGGAAGAGGCGTTGGCGAATCTTTACTTTGAGCAGCTGCATGAGCTTGATTTTCAACTCGGGCTTTTCCTCGATTATTTGAAAAACTCGGGCCAATGGGATCAAACAGCGATTGTTATTACGGGGGATCATGGTGGTGGGCTTCATTTTGTGAAACACAGCGAGTTCGCCTTGTTTGAGGAGAGGGTCCGGGTCCCCCTGATTGTCAAATATCCGGACTGGCAGGCCAATCCTCTCGAGAGAAAGCCAATCACCAATTCGATCTCCGAGATTTACCGTGTTTTGCATCATCTCTTAAGCCAGAAACTCCCCGACTATCTCGCGGCATTGCCGCAGTATCAGCCGGAATACTCCCAATATGCGTTTTCAGAGACGATCATGAACCCGAACCGGCAATACAAGCGGTACAATCTGGCCGTCATGAATCACCCCTACAAGTATGTTGTCTGGCGCGAGGTCGACTGGGATCGATTCAAGCCAGAGGCAAAGTCGAAGGAATCTTTGTTCCAGTCGAATGGAGAGACCTATCAGGAGGAGAAGGACCTTTGTCATGATCAGCCGGAGGCGGCTGAAAAATACCGCCAGCTCGCCGAAAAAGTTTTAGAGAAGAATCTCCGGTTTATGGAGAAGTATCCTCCGCAGAAGTATTGATATGAATTCGCGCGAACTCCTGAAATCATCCCTCTTTTACACGGTGGTCCAGTATCTGGTGCTGGGGATCGGATTTGTCCGGGGGCTTTTTACCGCCAAATATCTGGGGCCGGCGTTGATGGGGAGCTACGGTCTGGTCACGCTCATTTTGGAATATCTGCGATTTTCAAATCTGGGGATTTCAAACGCGATGAATCTTGAAGTCTCCGTCAACAAGAACAAGGCGGAAAAGAGCGCCTATGTGCAAAACGTGATCAACAACGCCTTCTCCTACATGGTGGTGATTGCGCTTCTGTTAGGTGCCGTCGCCGTCGTTTTCCATTTTTTTGCACCCGGTTTTGCCGCCGCGGAGTTTTCAAAATACACCTTCGCCATATTTTTTATCGGCATGGTCGGGCAGATCAAGGTCTTTGCGGTTCTTTATGCCCGCCTGTTTGACAAATACCGCTTCATCAATTTGATCGAGCTCGCCTCGGCGGTCGTTTTGTGCCTCCTCGTCGTTTTGTTCATCGCCGATTATCAGTTGAACGCCGTGATCGGCTCAATGATCGCCTCGTCTCTCTTGACCCTTTCTCTTTGCCTTGTTCTCATCCACCGGAAGGTGAGTTTGCACATTGATTGGCGGCTTCTTCGGAAGCTCGCCACGATCGGCATTCCGCTGCTTCTTTGTGTCCTTTTTGAAAAGGTTTTTCAGACCGTCGATCGGATGTTGATTGTCCGGTTCCTGACCCGTGAGGATCTCGGGTTTTTTACGCTCGCCTACACGGTTCTTTCCAATACCCTGGTGGTGTTGAGCTCCTTTACATTTTTGAATTACCCGAAATTTTTGGAAAGATTCAACATGTCCAACTATTCTGGGGAAGCGAGGGATCGGCTTTGGCATGATCTCAAGCGTTACAGCACGGTCTATTCCGGGGTGATTATTGCGATCGCCTTGATCGGCCTGATCCTGGTGGAACCATTTATCAAGATCCTCCTGCCGGCTTATGGGCCGAGCATTGTGATTTACCGGATCCTGATGATCGGTTCCATTTTTGAAATGATCTCCTACTTTGCCGGCGCCTATCTTGTTTCCAACAAATACCAGAATCTTATCCTCTGGATGTTGGCGATTTCTACGCTCACGTCCCTCGTTCTGAATTATTTCGCTATTCACATGGGGTGGGGGCTTGTCGGAATCGCCGTGGCGACCTCGTTTTCGATGAGTCTCTATGCGGCCCTCAAGATTGGATTTGTACTGGCGAAAATCGGCACCTTTTCTTTGCTCCGGCTAACCGATTTTTACAAAAAATATATTTTGCTCTTGGCGTTTGTCATTCCTGTCCTGCTTTGGTTGCCGGCTCACCTTTATCTCGCGATGCCGGTGTTTCTGGTCCTTTATCTCTCCGAGCTCCTAGAAGTGAAGAGAAGGCTTTTGCCTGTTAAAAGTAGATGAATATCCGCAAAATCAAAAAGAGAATTGACTCGGCTACCGATCATGGTATTGGGGCGCTGAAAGAAATTCAATTTTAAATAATGATGGATAAGTTCTGGAAAAACAAGCGGGTCTTGGTAACTGGAGCGGACGGTTTCATTGGATCCCACCTGACGGAGATGCTACTCCGATTAAAGGCGTCCGTTTCTGTCTTCGTCAGGGGTAATTCAATAACAGGGACGACCTGTTACAAGCTTAAAAACATTGTCCATTTGAAAGGCGATTTACGGAAAATTATCACTGGGAATATCGCCTCCCCTGATGCCATTTCCCTTATCAGGGACGATGCTTCTCAAATTATTTTTCACTTGGCGGCGGATGCTTATGTTCCAAACTCCTTTGAACACCCCCTGGAGGTATTTGAGACAAATTTGACGGGAACACTGAACATTCTAACAGCAGCTCAGCAAATCAAAGATATCCAGAGAGTTGTTTGCACCTCCTCGAGTGAAATTTACGGCAGTGCGCAGTACGCGCCGATCGACGAGAAACATCCTCTCTGCCCAACCTCTCCGTACGCCGCTTCCAAGGTTGCTGCCGATCGTGCTTCTTTTTCCTTTTGCAATACCTACTCCCTGCCAATAGCTATCATCCGTCCTTTTAATACCTATGGGCCTCGCCATACCTATGACGTTATACCCAAATTCATATCATTGGCACTGGCTGGGAAAGAGCTCACGGTTGATGGTTCGGGTGAGCAAACGCGCGATTTTACCTATATTGATGATATGGTTCGGGCATTTCTCACTATGGGTTCTCATGCTAAGGCTGTGGGGCAGACGGTTAATTTTGGTACCGGTGTTGATGTCTCTGTCAGAGATGTTGCCGAGAAAATCGTTCGTATCAGTGGATCAAAGTCGAAGATTGTTCACGTTCCAGAACGGCTGGCGCAGGTAAAACAACTTTTGTGTGACTATCGCTTGGCTAAGAGTCTCTTTGATTACCAACCAAGGTTCTCAATTGACGAAGGTTTGCGACTCAACATTGACTGGGCAAAGATTCAAAAGACACATTAGGGATGGAAAGCAAGTCTAATAATCCTGTTACCGTTGAGCTCAACGAAGCTGCTACTTCTGCTTCTGATTGGGTATTGAACTCCAGGATTCAGTCTCTCGATCAACAACCTGATTGTCATGGGGCCTTTTATGCTTGGGTCGATGAAGATGCGGCAGAAGAGAATTTTATTTACCCTGAAATTACAGGTTATGGGATAACTGCTCTACTTTATATTGATTCGTTGCAAAACAAAAAAAAACTTATGCAAAGAGCTTGTTTGGCCGGAGATTGGGTCCTGAATTACGGTTTGCATCGTGACTTTGGAGGAGTACCTCCACGGAATCAATTTTCGCCTCATAAGATCTTGGTTACTTTTGACACGGGTATGGTTCTGTGTGGTTTGTCCCATCTTTTCCAAAGGAGTAAAAAACCCGCGTATCTCAAAGGGGCACGACGTATGGCTGATTTTTTGATCGACCATGGGCAAAAAGGGAATGGCCTCTTTGACGCCTGCTTTGATCTTGTGACTCAACAATGGGTAGATACGCCAGAAAAATGGTCTACTCAAAGTGGTAGCTACCATGCCAAGCTGTCATTAGGTTTTTTGCAGCTCTATCATTTAACAGGTTCCGAAAAATATAGGACGGCCACGGAAAGAATTTGCGATGCCTCATTAAAGCTGCAACTTCCCACCGGACGATTCGTTACCTACCGCAACGATGAGGGGGCAGGACCGAATGCCGGTGCAACACATATGCATCCTCATCTTTATTCTGCGGAAGGTTTGTTGGTGGCTGGCATGATCCTTGACCGGCCTGAATATATTGACAGTGCGGCTCGCGCAGTACAGTGGTCATTAGAGCAGCAGCTGTCCGATGGTGGAGTGCCCTGCTTTGTCAGTTCCGCAGGTGATTGCAATGTCAACCAACGCTCTGACACATTGGCGCAAGTTTTGAGGATGGGTGCGCTCTGTCATGGGGTAGGCGGGTTGCCGGTATCGTGTCTTTCAAGTTTGGCCAGGCTGAAGCTCAAACTTCTTAGCTACCAAAACAGGATTCCAAATCAGCCTGAGAAAGAGAATGGCATGGGTGGTTTCTACTATGGTAAAGAAATCAATGGCATCCGTCGAAATCACGTTAATTTCTGGTGCACGGTATTCGCTTTGCAAGGTCTTGTTGCGTATAGAAACATGGTCTTGGACGGTGTTTTACCTGATCTGGAATACCCTGACATTCGTTACTTAATTTAATGAAAATCCTTGTTACAGGCGGCGTCGGTTTTATCGGCTCTTTTCTTGCGGATGAATTGATTGAAAAAGGGCACGAGGTGGTTCTTTACGACAACCTTGATCCGCAAGTGCATCTCAACGGGAAGATCCCATCCTATTATAATCCAAAGGCCAAGTTCATCTGTGGTGATGTGAGGGATTATGAGAAGTTTCGTGATGTCCTCCTGGATGGCGTGCAGGTCGTCTTTCACTTTGCAGCCGCAGTTGGCATTACTCAGTCTCAATACAGGATCAAGCATTACTGTGACGTTAATCAAGGTGGTACCACCAACCTTTTGGACATTCTGGCCAACCATAAACATCGAGTTTGCAAGATTATTGTCGCTGCCTCCATGAGTAGCTATGGCGAGGGTGTCTGTCGGTGCGAAAGAGATGGCGAAGTCCGTCCGCCTGTTCGAAGTCCAGAGCAGATGGAGAGAGGTGACTGGAATCTTTACTGCCTGCTATGTCATTCCAGAGTCGAAACAATTCCAACGAGAGAAGATGCCGCTTTAAATTGCAATTCAATCTATTCCATTAACAAAATGAATCAGGAACAGTCAGTCCTCAATTTCGGCCGAACTTATGATCTTCCGGCCATTGCCCTTCGTTTTTTCAATGTCTATGGACCACGGCAGTCCTTATCGAATCCCTATACGGGAGTCAGTGCCATCTTCATGAGCAGGATCAAAAACAACAAGTCTCCAATCCTTTACGAAGATGGCCTCCAGACAAGGGATTTTGTCTCCGTCCACGACGTGGTCAAAGCGAACATTCTGGCTCTTGAAAAAGACGAGGGTAATTACCACGTCTTTAATGTCGGCTCCGGCATGCCGACAACTATTCGTAGCGTCGCCGAGAAATTGGCTGAGGCTCTGGGAGTAGATATTTCCCCTGTGGTTTCCGATAAATTCCGTAAGGGTGATGTGAGACATTGTTGTGCTGATATGACCAAAGCGAAAAACCTTCTTGGATTTTATCCCTCTGTCTCATTTGATGATGGGCTGAAGGAGTTAGTGGAGTGGTCGAAGGGTGAGATTGCCGCCGACCTTTTTCATGAGGCGGAGCGGGAAATGGTAGAAAGAGGGCTGGCAGGTCATGAAGAATAGACGGAGGATTGTGCTTGTGAGCCCGGATTACCCCCCTCCCTTGTCTGCGGGGTCAGCGGTTTATTTTTACAATTTGGTAGAAAACGCTACTGAACCAATGGATATTTTGACGGCCCCATTGCCTGCCGGAATGCAGGATGTATCCAGCAGAAGACATGGGGTCATTCATAGTCGATTCCTGGTTCGGGGTAATGATGCGACATCGATTCGTCTCTTTCTTATGTACCTCTACCTTTTTTTCTGGACCTTAAAGATTGGCGTTTGGCGAAGGTATGAGCTTGTCGTTTTTTTTACCAGCGTCATAGGTAATGGATTCTTCTCCGTGCTGTTCCGATTATTGCGTGTCAGGATTATTAGCTTTATCTTGGCAGAAGAAATTCCAATGGCAAGGAAAGCTCCAGGTTTGAAAGGGATGTTAAAGCGTCTTTGTATTAAGGGATACTCCTGGGCGAACGCCTTTATCAGTAATTGCGACTTTGCGACTGCAATCCTGATCAGAATGGGAATTGATTCGAATCGAATCTGCATGATTCCAAGTCCAGTCGCTCACAAAAAAATTTGCTCGGATTTCACCAAACGTCATCTGCGAAGGAATGGGTGCTATGAAATCCTCACGGTGGCGAGATTGGCGAAACATAAGGGAGTTCATCTCATCATCGATGCTCTAGATATTCTGAGAAAAGATATTCCTGATATCCATCTTACGGTTGTCGGTGATGGCACTGAGAAGTGCTCGTTAATGGACCAGGTATCCAGTAAGGGTTTGGAGAGGCATGTCACCTTCACAGGGGCGATATTCGACGATGAAAAGATTTCTCTCCTCTACAACTCCTGCGACCTGTTTGTGCTGGCAAACATCATGCTTAAGAATGGCAATTGCGACGGGACTCCCAATGTTCTCATCGAGGCAAGCGCCCATGGCAAGCCGGTCATTGCGGGGATCGAAGGGGGAACCTCTTCCGCCGTTGTCGATGGAGTCACAGGCTATCTGCTGGATCCCCGTGATATCAGCCTCTTGAGCAAAGTAATGAAGAATCTTCTTCTTGACAGGGAATTGGCGGCGCGCTTGGGGACAAACGGCCGAAGAAAAGTTGAAGAGGAGCATAATCCTGTGAAGGCAGGTCTCCGGTTTTCTACGTTTCTTCGGCAAGTTGCATGAATCCTTCTGTTTGCATTGTTGGTAACTCTGTCTCGCTTTTGGTGTCTCCGCCTCGCATGACACCAGATGAAAAAACTTATGGGGAGAATTTAAGAGATCGTGGTTTTTCCATTATTCATGCGGGCAAGCAAGGGGCAATGGTGAGTGATGTTTATCGGTATCTTGAAGACGAGGCGATAAGGCATTTCCCAGATTATGTCATTCTTCATTTCGGAATTGTGGAGTCTTCATGCCGCGCCCAGCCTCGATGGCTTCAGGGTTTCTTATCGTTAAATGACTGGCAAAACAATATTACCGGTCAAGAATTCAATTCGGGGTGTGCAAGATTGTTCAAAGCGGCGCTACGCAAGGCTTATCGTCAATTGGTAGAAAACTTTTTGTATACGGCAGGACTTTCGTGGAGATGGCTGTCTCCCAAGGATTTCCGAAGTATCTATCTGGATGTGATCCAGAGGCTTCTCCGTCAAACTTCGGTCAGAAAGATACAGTTGATCGGTATTACTCCGGTTACAGAAGGACTTGAACGGCGTCTTCCTGGCACTCGAGCGAGCACCAAGGTCTATAATGCCATTATGGAAGAAATCAGCCGTAAGATCCCCAATACCCTCTATATAGATGTCGATACCCCCGAGTTTTCTTCGCACACCATCGACGGCATCCATTTCACGCCAGCAGGGCATAAACTGCTTGCAGACAAAATCGAAATAAATCTTGCCGGTGATCGGACATCTTACTCCGCCTGGAGCGAAATCAAGCCCTTTCCATTGGGAGACAAGCTGAAGAAATGGACAAAACAAGCAAAACAGCGAAACGGAATTCATAGAGACTAAGATATGCCACTGAAAGTAGTCGTCATTCTTGGAACGCGCCCCGAAGTTATCAAGATGGCCCCCATTGTGTTACGCCTCAAAGAAGATCGTAAATATTTTGAGACACAGGTCTGTGCAACTGCTCAGCACCGAGAGATGCTCGACCAGGTCCTCCATTTTTTCGGAATCCGGCCTGATATCGATCTGAACCTGATGAAACCTGATCAGACTCTAGCCTCCCTCACGGAAGATGTGATGCGGGAGCTGACAAATGTGATGGTAAAGATTAAGCCGGATCTTGTTCTCGTTCAAGGGGACACAACGACGACGTTTGTCGGAGCTCTAACATCCTTCTACCAAAAAATTCCTGTCGGACATATCGAAGCTGGTCTTAGGACCGACCATCTGTCTGCTCCCTTCCCTGAGGAAGCTTATCGAAGATTAGTGAGCGTTCTAACGACACTTCATTTTGCACCGACGGAGAGGGCGGCTCAGGCCCTACTTCGTGAGGGAGTTTCGAGGGCTTCAATTCATGTAACTGGAAATACCGGTGTTGATGCCCTCCTCGAGGGACTTCATCGGATTGAATCTGATCCCCCGTTCTTTGATAGACTTCAAAAGTGGTTTCACAATTATGTCGACCCCTCAGGTTTCCTCAAACATTCTGGACGACTTGTTGTCATCACTGGGCATCGCCGTGAAAATTTTGGCGAGGGATTCAAATCGATTTGCGCGGCCATCCGTACCCTTTCACGGGAGTTTGCTAGGGATTACTTTGTTTATCCAGTTCACTTAAACCCTAATGTCAAGGGGCCAGTCTATCAATACTTGAGAGAGATTCCCAACGTTCGCTTGATTGAACCGGTTGACTATCCTCAAATGTTGTATCTTATGCAAAAGAGCTGTTTGATCTTGACTGACTCCGGTGGAATTCAAGAGGAGGCACCTACCTTGAAGATTCCAGTACTCATCATGAGGGAAAAGACCGAACGGCCGGAGGGAATCGAATGGGGCTGCACTCATCTGGTTGGAACCTCCGAAGAAGTTATCGTGAAGAAGGCGGCTGCTTTTCTCACCTCTCAGGAAATTTTCCGGAGAAACTCATCAGGTAACCCCTATGGTGATGGTAAGGCGGCAGACCGGGTTAAGCAGGCAATTCTATTTTGGGCAGGTATCACACACCAGCGTCCGGCTGAATTTCTTTGAGATCTGCCCTCGGGTAACGGTTCTCGATTCAGGCTGGAAGGATCCGATCTCGTTGGGGAAATGGTTTGTCTGTGACAAGAGGAGGCCAGAACCAAATTGACAAGCGCGCAATGGAGAAAATTAATTGCTACTGTCTATAGTTTCCTCATCAAGAGAAAATTCTGTTCGTTCGGAAGGCTGTCGCGCATTGAGTTCCCCTCGGCAATGAATTTTCCCTCTTCAATGATGATTGGAGACCGCGTGTTGGTTCGGGAGCATGCTTATTTTAATTGTGCTCCGAGCGGGAAGGGACCGACCCTCGTCATCGGCAACGGCAGCTATATAGGACGTTTCTCTCATTTTAATGCCTATGAATCGGTGATCCTTGAAGAGGATGTGCTCATTTCAGACCGTGTTTTTATTTCCGATGCGCATCACAATTATAGCGATCCTGAGAAACCCATCATTCGCCAAGGGCTTACACGGGCACAACCTGTTCGCCTTAAGCAGGGTTGCTGGATCGGTGTGGGGGCTGTCATTATGCCCGGAGTTACCATAGGTCAAAATGCTATTGTGGCTGCCAACGCTGTAGTCACAAGAGACCTTCCGAAGAAGAGGTCATGGGGCTTGGTGCCTCATCAGTCCGACATGACCTACACGGAAGAGAACAACCAGCTCCTTGATCCTCCCTTGGCGGGTGTATCGACGATTGCACCGGACTGTTGCAGTGCTGCAACGGTCCGGGGTGTTCTTCAGGTGATCGACTCCCTCTCCGAGGAGCGGTTTTTGAGCTATGTCAAAAACTACTACCGGAAAGGTCTGGAGAAGTTCGGGGACAAATGGGTTTATGCTGATATTAACACCGTTCTTTACGGGATCTGCAAAAACATCCGGATACAATCCTACCTGGAAATCGGTGTTCGCAGGGGCCGTAGCATGGCGATTGTTGCTTCGCTCCGGCCTGAATGTCGGATCGCCGGCTTTGATCTCTGGCTTCCAAATTATTGGGATCAGGAAAGCCCCGGAAAAGAGTTCGTCCAGAAAGAACTTAAAAAAGTTGGTTACCGTGGCGAATTGGTATTCATGGACGGAAATTCTAGAAAGACGGTTCCCGAATATTTTAAGAAGAATCCGGAAGCTTACTTCGATCTCATTACAGTGGATGGTGATCATTCCGTGGGTGGAGCCAGAGTCGATATTCGTAATGTGATCCCTCGCCTCAAAATTGGTGGGGTTCTAGTCTTTGATGATATTACGAACCCATGGCATCCTTATCTAAGTCGAGTTTGGGACAAAATGGTGGTTTGCAACCCAAGGTTTGCTGCCTACTCCTTTAAGGAGTTGGGACTTGGTGTTGGTTTCGCCGTTCGGAGGTATTAAATCGCTTTAATGCTACTCAAGATAATTCATAGGCTTTATAGCTGGTGGTTGAAACTGTGGTTGGGACGCTTCGGGAGAAAATCAACCATTAATTTCCCGGCGACCATCGATTTTCCAAAGGTGGTTCACATTGGGAATAAAGTGTGGATTCGGGAGCATGCTTGGTTGAACTGTGACGGGCGCTTTAACAATTCTCCCAGACTGATGGTCGGTGACGGCAGTTATATTGGGAGATTCGTTCATATCAATGCCTATGATTCTGTAGTCTTGGAGGAGTCAGTTCTGGTTTCGGACCGCGTTTATATTACAGACGTCCATCATCGCTACCATGAGTCACAGACTCCTATCATGGAGCAGGGGGTTATGAAACCCCGGCCAGTAAGGCTCAAAAGGGGTTGCTGGATCGGTGTGGGGGCTGTCATTATGCCCGGAGTTACCATAGGTCAAAATGCTATTGTGGCTGCCAACGCTGTAGTCACAAGAGACCTTCCGCTCGCGGTGTTCCGGCTAGAAATTATGACAAGAAAGCAGGAGACGATTAATGGTTATGAAAAAGGCTATCATCACAGGAATCACAGGGCAGGACGGTTCGTACCTCGCTGAGTTGCTACTGGAGAAAGGGTATCGGGTTCATGGGTTGGTTCGAAGAACCTCTACTTTTAATCGGCAACGTCTCAAAAAAATTCATCAAGACTATGAGCATCGATTACCGAATTTTTCGATGCATTATGGAGACATGACCGATTCGAGCAGCCTTATTGACTTAGTGAAAAAGGTTGAGCCAGACGAGATCTATAATTTGGCGGCACAAAGTCATGTACAGGTTTCCTTCGAGATTCCAGAATATACAGCCCAGTCCGATGCCTTAGGCGTTCTTCGTCTTCTCGAGGTCATCCGCACCTACTCGCCAAAAAGCCGCTTGTATCAGGCCTCTACCAGCGAATTGTATGGTAACGTTGCCGAAGTTCCTCAGAACGAGAAGACCCCTTTCCATCCCAGCAGTCCCTATGCGGTTGCCAAGCTTTATGCTTACTGGATTATTCGAAACTACCGCGGGTATTCTTTTTAACCACGAAAGCCCGAGACGTGGAGAAACATTCGTGACTCGAAAGATTGTGCATCAGCTCTGTAAAATCAAACAAGGGAAAGCGGATGTTCTTTATTTGGGAAATCTTAATGCAAAGAGAGACTGGGGTTATGCCCCCGAGTATGTCGATGCGATGTGGTTGATGTTGCAGCAGTCGGTACCTGACGATTACGTGATTGCTACGGGAGAGAGCCATTCCGTACGTGAGTTTGTCGAGGAGACGGCTCGTTTACTCCAATTTGACATCGTCTGGTCCGGTTCTGGAGTAGAGGAAGTTGGATCTGATCGCTCTTCCGGTAAGGAATTGGTTAAGATTGATCCTCGGCATTATCGTCCTACCGATGTTGTTCATTTGTGTGGGGATGCTAAAAAGGTCGAGAAATTGATCGGATGGAAGCCTAAAGTCCACTATAAAGAGTTAGTGAAAATCATGGTTGAATCTGAAATGGCCGCATTGGAATCAGACAGAGAAGATACCTAGTGTCAGGAAAAGCAGTTATTACCGGAGCTTCGGGTTTCATTGGGAGGTTGTTGTCCAGAAGGTTAGAGGATCGTGGTTACAGGGTCACCCGTGTTATCAGGCCGGGTGGGTCTAAAGTGTCTGATGCCGCTGTTTATGAAGCGGACATTCGAAGACCTGGAGTGCTCAACACGGTACTCGATGATGGGGTGACGCTCTTTCATATGGCAGCTCAGGCAGATATTAGGAAATCGGTCGACCGGCCTCGTGCCGATTATGAGGTGAATCTGTCTGGATTTTTTGAGGTTCTGGAATCGACGCGACAATGTCACGCCCGAATCGTCTTCCCCTCTACAGGCTCTGTATTTGATAGAACAAGCCCATTGCCTCTTTCAGAGATGTCGAGGATGCGTCCGAACTCCCCTTATGCAGCGGCCAAATTAGCGGGTGAGGCCTACTGTTCAGCTTACTGGAGGAGTTACGGTCTGGATACCCGGGTGGCTCGTATCTTTAGCATTTATGGAGAGGGACTGCAGCGATTTGCCGTTTATGATCTCACTCGAAAGATCATGCAAAATCCACAGCGTGTAGAACTTAGGGGGGACGGCATGCAGATTCGTGATTATTTACATATTGAGGATGTTGTTGAAGGGCTGATTACTATTGCAGAGAACGGTCGGCCCGGGGAGGATTATAACCTGGCCAGTGGAGTGCCGGTTCGGATTGCCGACTTGGCTACGGAGATTGGTCACTTGTTGGGGTATTCGGATTTGGCTCTCATGCCGGATGGGGAGATACCACAAGGTGAGAACCCAGCTTGGTATGCCGATATCACTAAGATTCGTGATATCGGATTTAAGCCGCGGATTGCCTTGTCGGAAGGACTAAGAAATACAGTGAGATGGATTCAAAAACAATCAGAGGTGGCCTGATGGTGCAAAAACGCTTTTTATTGATTAGTCCCGATTTCGCCCCTCCCTTAGTGGGCGGCGGAGTCGTCTGGATCTACAATCTCGTCCAAAATTGTCCTGAAGAGTTTGATGTGCTGACAGCGAGCCTTCCCAAAAATCAGACGGAAATGATTGGATTAAGACCGCGGTTGATTCGGAAGAACTGGATCGCCACCTCTAACAATCCCCCCCGCCTCCGGCTAATGGCGTCTTACCTTGGCATGATGGGTTGGCTTATTTTGCAGAGACTGCTCGGTCGTTATGATACCGTTGTCGTTAATATGTGTGTTTTCGGAAATAGCCTTTTTATCCTCACTGGCAAACTCCTTGGACTCAAAGTGATCGGTGTTGCCTTTGCCGAGGAAATTACCACACCCCTCTACGGAAAAATCTGGAAAGACCGTATCCATTATTTCCTGTTGAAGCATATTTATAAGATGGCGACCGGTTTTTTTTCCGTCTGCGATTTTTGCCGTCGTCTTTTGATAGAAGTGGGTGTCTCTTCATCTGTGATTGATGTGATTCCTCCTTGTATTGATTCCACAAGGATTGTGCGGCAGAAGAAGGAGAGAAGCCCGGGCTACAAAGTGCTGAGCGTAGGACGTCTCATTGAACGAAAGGGATTTCATGATCTGGTGGGGGCGATGCATCGCTTGAAACCCGACCTCCCCCAGATCCATTTGACCATTGTGGGTGATGGACTGATGAAGCCGATTCTGGAGCAAGAAATTTCAAGGCTTAATCTCCATGAAAGCGTTCTCCTCGCCGGTAAAGCGGCCGATCAGGAACTTGCGGACCTTTACCAACAGAGTGATCTTTTTGTCTTGGCCCACCGGATGCTCGCGAATGGGGACACAGAGGGAGCTCCCACGACCTTTTGCGAGGCGTCCGCCGCCGGTCTTCCGGTGATTGGGGGAACCGGTGGAGGGGCGGATACGATGATTGAAGAGGGGGTGAACGGCTACATTGTCGATACGGAAAATATTGAGGAGCTTAGCGACAAGATTCGGTATTTGTTGCTCCATCCGGAGATTGCCCGGGCGATGGGAGAGGCGGGGCGTCGAAAGGTCGAACGGGACCATCTACCGGCACGGGTCGGAGTGATGTTGTCGGAAACACTGCGGCGGTTGACGGCGGAGAAAACGGTTGTGGAGCAGTCATCGAAAGAGGCCGATGCGGCATGAAGCGTGATGTTCAAAGGGCGGTTTTTCTCGATCGTGACGGGACGATCAACGTCGATCGAGGCTATGTTTATCGGATCGATCAATTTGAATTTATCCCTGGCGCGGTGGAGGCGATGCGGCGCCTCACGGAGAACCAGATTGCCATCTATATCGTGACCAATCAGGCCGGCATCGGACTGGGGTTGTATACCGAAGAGGATTTTTGGGGACTCACGCGGCATATGTTGGGAACTCTGGCGCAAAACGGCGTTCGTGTGGAGCAGGTCTTTTTCTGCCCCCATCACCCCGAGGCGACCCTTGAGCAATACCGGCAAAAGTGTGGTTGCCGGAAACCGGAGACGGGGCTCTTTGAAGCGGTGCTGAAGGAGTATCCGAAAGAACGGTTGACACTGGTCGGTGACAAAAAGAGCGACATTGAGGCGGGGCAACGGCTCGGGATCCGGACCTATCTGGTGGAGACCGGCTACGGGGCAGAACATAAGAATCAGGTCCGTGCCGATTTTGTCGCGCCCGATCTAAAGACGGCAGTGGATCATCTCTTAAGGGTATGAACCGTATCATCACGGAAAAAAGGGTTCCGTTTTTCTCCTTTGTCAACCTGATCTTTCTGGGTTTTGCTGTGACCCTACCACTCTGGGTTTTTCAGAAGGACATTCCGGGTGTCGGCCTCAATCTTTTTTTGTTGGGCACTCTGCCTGTTTACATCCTTGGCCCTTTCCTGCTGCTTAACAAGCGTATTTGGCTCTTTCACAAGGGAATTCTAGTGTTCTTTGTGGCCATGCATGGGCTATACATTAATCCGAATGTCGTTGTTGAGTTTTCGATGAACTTTGTTGTTCAGCTCGTGGCCTGTTTGGTTTTCTACGTTGTATTCGTGAATGCGATCGACAGCATTGATTTATACAGCCGCATCATAAAGGTTATGCTTCTTGCCACCTTCGTTATTACTGCCTATTTGATCTATCTCTACTGGTTCGTTTGGCACAGCTCCTATCTCAATACGATTCTCAACACAGAGGATCTCTATTATTCCGGGAGATTGGGGAAAAACACACTCTCCTTTTTCCTGGCTTTGCTCTTCCCTTTTTCCTATTCTCTCTTCGCGCAGAAAAAAACTCCTCTCAATTTTCTTGTGCTGCTGGTTCTGGGGATCGGCATTTTTTATACCCTCTCTCGCATGGCGCTTTTAAGCATGTTTTTTGTGGTAATCGCCCTCCCCCTTTTTTCCCTACAACGACGACGCTATCTTTTTTTGAGCCTCGTGTTGTTGGGGCTTGTGGGCGTCATAAGATTTCATTACAACTTCACGGGCGATGATTACATGAAGTTGAGGGATGCCCGTTATGAAGAACACGTTCGTACGAGGGGAGGGGAGGGGTTTAAGGGCGGGGGCGGACATAGAGAGCGTCTCCTGACTCAGGGGGTTAAAGAATTTCTCCAGCATCCCTTGTGGGGAGGCGGCGCAGATTCGTACAGGTTCAATGTCGGTTCCGCAAGTCACAACGACTATATTCAGATCCTCTCCGAATTCGGGCTGTTTGGTTTTCTCCTTTTTATATTGATTTTTGCCCTTCATTTTTTGGAACTGATACGATTGCGGAAACGTATCGAGGAAAGACATAGATGGCTCTGTGACGCCCAGCTTGTGGCTCTTTTAAATCTCGCCTTCATGTTAAACGCGATTAATGCCTATAATGTCATCCCGTTCTGGTTTATCTGGGCTGGATGCGGTGTCATGATTAAAATCATGAGTCAAAGGCAACCGGCGGTCGTTGTCCAACCTTAAATGATCCAGGAACTTTTAAAAATTATGGCCTGTCCCGAATGCTCCGGTGAGCTCCGTCTTGCCGTTGAAAGAGGGAATTTGGCCCTGATCGAAAACGGTTCACTCACTTGTCAAATATGCCTCGCTGTTTTCCTGATCCGGGATGACATTCCGTTCTTCAAACCTCAGGTTTCTCACGCCGGCGTCAGGAACCAGCAAGAGACTTATTCCACTTGGTGGGACGATTATCATGACGAGCAATCGATTGTTGATGAGGCTCATCGGCCATTTTTCTACAACAGTCTGAGGATTCAGGCAGAGGAGTTTGAGGGGAAGGTCGTTTTAGATGGTGGCTGCGGAAACGGACGCTTTTCCTATGTGGTGAGTCACTATCGTCCCAAACTTCTGATCTCTTTTGATATCAGCTCCGGTCTTCTGCATGCGAAGCGGACGATTACCGCGAGGTGCCCTGAGGCCCGCGTTGCCTACGTTCAGGGGGATCTCACACGTCCCCCGTTCAAGAAGTCGGTATTTGACATCGTTTTCAGCTGGGGTGTCACGCATCATACACCTGACACGGCCCAAACCGTCTCCACGCTCTCTTCACTCGTTCGTCCGGGCGGGCTGATGGGAGTTTATGTCTATGAGTTTCACCCCCTCTACGGCTTCAACCGGCAATCGCTCTCACTGCTTGCCTATCTTCGAAGCCTTTTTCTGATTCGTCCGCTTAGGTTTTTCTGCTCAAGACTTTCCGCTCGTATTGTGCAGATGATCTTCACGCCGATTTACTATCTCGAGAGGTTCTTTGATTTTGGCGTGGTTGGATGTCATGGCTCTGCAGAGGATAAATGGAATCGGGAGAGATACCGGCGTGTCGTGATCGACCGGTTTAAGACCCGCTACGCGTCGGAACATCAGTTGGAAGAAGTGATCGGTTGGTTTCGTCAAAGCGGTTTCAATGAGCTTCGTGTCGGTTCTCATCCCAAGGTATCGGTTTCCGGGGTCAAAATGCCGGACGGCTCTTCCTTGCCGCTGGAGATCAAGCTTTATACCCAGGGCGAGACAGATCCAACCGTTGCGAAATATCTCGAGAACGATCGTTTTTGGAAGACAGGTTCCTGATTATGTGCGGTTTTGTCGCGATTTATGATTCCTTGGCACGCCGGACTGTTTCCCTTCCGACGATCCGGAAGATGTGTGATCTGATCGAACATCGTGGGCCCGATCACTTTGGACAGTATGAGGGCGCTCATCTAGCGATCGGATTTCGGAGGCTTTCGATCATCGATCTTTCTGCCGAGGCGAACCAGCCGATGGTGAAGGGGGATCTTGTGATCTCCTTCAACGGGGAGATTTACAATTACCGCGAACTGCGGAAGGAATTGGAGGCAGAAGGGGTCTTCTTCAAGACGCAATCGGATACGGAGGTGATCCTCGAGGCGTATAAGAAGTGGGGCGTCGATTCCCTTCGGCGTTTTAACGGGATGTTTTCGCTCCTTCTTTGGAACCGATCGACAAAATCCCTTTTTGTCGCGCGCGATCGTTTAGGGGTGAAACCTCTTTTTTATGCGAGGCATAATGGCAGGCATCTGTTCGCCTCCGATATCAAGTCCCTTTGGGAACTGATGCCGCCGGCCAACCACCTGAATACGGCGGCGCTGAAGAGTTTCTTTGGCCACAGCTATGTCAACGATGACCAGACGCCGACGGCCGGGGTCGAGCGGTTTCCGGCCGCCCACTCTCTGGTGATCGAAAACGGTCAGGAAAAGTGGGAACGGTACTGGGATCTGAACAATGCCGCCTCCTCCCCTCTGTCATTCGAAGAGGCTGTCGAAAAGACGGAAACCATTCTTGAGGAGGCGGTTGGTATCCGTCTCCGGAGCGACGTGCCGCTCGGCTGTTTCCTGAGCGGCGGGGTCGATTCTTCTCTGATCACGGCATTAACCTCAAAAAAACTGGACCGTCGTTTTCATACCTATTCAATCGGATTTGATGAGGCTCGGAGTGATGAATCTCCGTATGCAAAGAGGGTTTCCGAACAATATGGAACCGATCATCATCACTTGCAATTGAATCAGTCTTGTTTGGAAGAACTCCCGAAGATAGTCTGGTATTATTCCGAACCTTTTGGTGATGCCTCGGCGGTCCCGACCTGGTTTGTCTCGCGGGAGGCGAGGCGCAATCTTACTGTCGTTCTCACCGGGGATGGGGGGGACGAGGCGTTTGGGGGGTATGTCGATCCGTTTACCGTTTATCTGGGTCAAGGTTACCGGCGGCTCCCCGTTTTTTTAAGAAGGGGGCTTGCAGGGTTGTCGGGATTGACGCGGCTGGAAAGGTGGGGGGCGATCGGACGCCGGTTCCGCCGTTTCAATGAACTCTCTTTTGCCTCCCCCGAAGAGATTGCGATCGCCCTGAAGGACGGGAGTTGGGGATCAACGCCGGGGATCTTTTCACAAAACGGGTACGATCATCGCTCCTCCATTCTGAAACACCTGCGGTCCTGTCGGAGTGACGATTCGGTCCGTTGCCTGCTTTATGCCGACATTCAGGATCGACTCTCCCATGATTTTCTGGTGAAGGTCGATATGGGGACGATGGCCCATTCCCTCGAGGCCCGTTCTCCCTTTCTTGATTATCGTCTGATGGAACTTGGCTATTCCCTGCGTCATTCCGTTCGTTACCATCGGTGGCAGAGAAAGGCGGTCTTGAAGACGATTGCACGAAAATATATCGATCGTGATATTGTGGATCGTCGGAAGATGGGGTTTTCGATCCCGCAAGCGAAATGGCTTCGTCAGTGGTGGCCGACGGTGAGGAAAATCATTGACCGTTCTTCTTCTCTGGATAATTTTATCGGCCGAAAAAGATTGTCTCCCGTCTTCGCCGAGTTTGAGAAGGGGAGGGGAGACCATGCCAACCGGATCTGGCTGCTCCTCTGGTACCAAATTTGGGACGGTCTCTTCATTTCAGGAGTGTTCCGGGCCGATCAGAAATTAAGCGAAATTGTGCGATGAAAATCCTGCACATTGGTCCTGTCAAAAATAGCGTAGCAGAGCCGGATTACGATCCCGGCTTCGACGTATTTCCAGGCCTGGGTGTCGATGGGCCGTCGCGGAGCATCCTCGGTCTTGCTCGTGCCCTTTCAAATGCCGGTATTGAGACAGGTGTCCTGCCGACCAAGGCGTTTACAAAACCATCGGGGCTGAATGGTAGCGTTGAATTTCTGACCCCCTACACCGGTCGCAAACACAACTTTTTTATTCGTGCTGGTCGATGGTTACGACAGATCGAGGCGGAATTTGGCCGGCCCGATCTGGTGAATTTTCACGATGTGTACGATCTTTTTTCCGTAGTCCTTGCCTCGGCAATGAAGAAGGAGGGATGGTCCTATATCGTAACCCCGAGAGGTGGGCTCCGCCTTTTTGCTCAGAGGAGGGATAGCTACAAGAAGAAGGTTGCCAATCCGCTTTTTTTCAGGCGCTACCTGAGAAATGCGCGTTTCATCCATGCCTTGGCCGACCAGGAGGCAGAAGAGGTCCGTCTCTTTGATCGGTCGCTCAAGACAATCGTTGTTCCGAACGGGATCCCGTCAGAGTTCCTTTCGTTTGCCGCGAAACTTCCGGGAGGTCCTTCAAATGGTCATGAGAAGCGCGAGAAGAGGATTGTCGGTTTTATCGGGCAAATCTTTGTCGCTATCAAGGGGATTGACCTGATGCTCGCCGCAATCCGGAAATTCCAGACCCTCCGAAACGATCTCAAGTTCGTGTTTGTGGGTCCCATCCCGACCGCGATGGATCAACACTGGGTGCAAAAAATGAGGGGGGAACTTCCCCATGCTAACGACGTCGCGTTCATTGGTCCGAAATACGGCCGTGAGAAATGGGCCGCTCTCAACAGTTTCGATGTCTTTGCCCTGCCGTCTCGAACAGAGGGGATGCCGGTCGTCGGTTTGGAGGCAATGGCCTTCGGCAAACCGTGTCTTTTCTCCAAAGGCTCAAACATGGCTGAGGTGATCCGGGAGGCCGAAGGGGGTTGGGATTGCGGGGACGGAGCCGAAACCATTTATGAGCGGCTTTTGGAGGTCGCCCGGACTCCCGACGCACAGCTTCAAAAATACGGAAACAATGCACGGCGCTATGTGGCTGAACATTTTACCTGGGACAAGGTTGTTCGGTCCTATATCGCGATGGCCGAGAGGAGTCTTTCTTGTTGAGAGAAGGTTGGATAAAACTGAGGTCGTGGCGTTGCGGGCCTCGATCTCTCTGGTATTTCGCTCTTCTGAAGGGGGTAAAATATGACGGCTAAAGCGGGGCCTCAAAAAATAGGCATTAACGGTCTGGGCCGGATCGGCCGGGCGGTCTTGAGGATCGCCCTCCAGAAGGAAGGAGTTGAAATCGTGGCGATCAACGACATCAATCCGGATGTCGGTAATCTTGCCTATCTGATCAAGTATGATTCCACCTACGGCCGTTTGCCGCACTCGGTGACGACCGAAGGGGACCGGATTGTGATTGGCAACGAAAAAAAGATTGCTGTTTATCGCCAAGAAAATATTGATGAGGTGCCGTGGGAAAAGAGCGGGGCGGAGATCGTCATTGATGCCTCCGGGGTTAGCAAGAATCTCCAGAGGGGGGCCCGGCTCAAACAAAAAGGGGTCCGTCATTGTGTTGTGACCAATTCGCCGCCGGAGGATCAGGTTGATCGGACGATCATCCTGGGCGCGAACCATGAAGAACTCGATGTCAAAAGAGATTTTCTGATCTCCAGCAGTATCTGCGACGCCAACGCCTTTGCCCCGGTCGTTCGACTCCTTGACCGGCATTTCGGGATCGAGCATGGTTTCTTGACGACCCTTCACCCCTGGCTCAATTACCAGAATGTCCTGGATGGGCCGTCTATCTCCTATGCGACACCCGGCCAGATCCACGATCATTACGCCCTGGGTCGGGCGAGCACGACGTCGCTGATCCCGAAAACGACCTCGGCAGTCAATGCCACCTGCAAGGCGCTCAAAAAGATGAAGGGAAAATTTTTGTCGATGTCGTATCGTGTTCCGACGATGATTGTATCTTCCGCGGACATCTCGGTCCAGTTGACCGAAAAATGCGATGCCGTGAAAGTCAGGGAGATATTCGAGGTGGCGGAACGGGACCAGTCCTGGAAGATCTTTTACAACAACAAGGAGGCGCTCGTCTCGGCCGATTTTACCGGATCGGAATACTCGGCCGTCGTCGATCACCGCTGGATCATGATGAATGATCAAAACTACTTGAAAATGATCCTCTGGTACGATAACGAGTGGGGTTACTCATCGCGTGTCATCGACCTGATCCACCTGCTTCAGGCGCGGGGAGTAGAATGACCTGGAAGGAATTTTACGACATTGCTGCCCCTGAGGAGATTCGATTTCGTGAATCCCAGAAGAATTTTTTCGTGAGATTGAGTCGTTGGTTTTCAACAAGGCAGGCCTATTTCTTGCATCATATGGGGGTCACCGGGAATATGGTCTCACTGTTCCGGATTGTTTTATCTGCTGTGGCCCTCTACCTTTTTTATTTCCTGACTGAGGGTCGATGGGGCAGTGCATTTTTGGGGATCCTTCTCATGGCCTGGCAATTGAATCTTGATGGCACCGACGGAAGTTTAGCGAGGGTTCAAAAAGCGACAGGACCCCTCGGTGCTGTCCTCGACAATATAGGATGCAACTATTCCTATTATGGTTTTTGGGTGGTTGTTGCCTTGATGACCGATCGGGTCGCTTTAGTTCTTTTGAGTCTTGTGACGGGATATATTCTGGTGAACATTCGCCATGGGGGGGGAGAAACGCTCCCCGCCGAAGTCGACTCGCGTTTCCGGTGGGCCCTTTATACGCCGTTACTGCTTGTGGTGATTCCGACGATGATGATCCTCCTCTCCCTCCTGTTTTCGCCCCATGTTGTTGCGTGGGTCGTTTCGGTCGGATACCTGATGATCGCCGTTGTTTGGTTGGGGTTGTATATTCGGCATTACTCTGTCGTGCGGTCAACGTAAACAAGCACCCAATAAACAGACTAAATTACGAAACGATTACTTTTTATTTTTTTCATCGCCTTCGTTGGCTTAATTATTTTCGGATATTGCAGCTTGAAAAACCCATCTATCACGGACAATGATTATATGCGAGTCATTGCTCGTGATGATAGCAGAATTTATAAACTGCCCCTCATTTTTTCAGATGGCGCTATCTTTCAAAGAAATCGAGAGATTCCTATTTCTGGGACTTGTTACAAAAAAGACGTTATCGAAATTTCTGTTGATACAATTAGTCAAAAGACTCAATGCCGGAACGGGTGGTGGCTTCTCGCTTTTCCGCCGATGCCAGCAGGTGGTCCTTATGACATCAGTGTTCATATATCAGGCGAAAGAGTTCTTACTCACGTTATAAAAAATATTTATTATGGTGAGGTATGGATAGCTGCAGGTCAATCGAATATGAGCAGGCAATCCGAAATTCCTGAAATACAATTTACACTCCCGGTTAATGTTTTTTATTTGTCTCCCTATTCATATTGCTTCAAACATTGGAAAAAACTGCAAAATCTTTCTGAATTTTCTGCAGTTGCCAGCCACTTTTCAATAGAATTGTCAGACCGTATTAAGGTACCGATTGGGATAATTCTAATTGCAGAGGGTAGTTCAACAATTGCACACTGGCATCCATATAATGACTCGAGCTATTATAACTCTACCATAAAAAAATTATATCCTCTGCCATTTAGGGGGGTTATTTGGTGGCAGGGAGAATCTGACGCATTGGGTCCAAGTTATTCTCTTTACAAAAAAATCAAACCTCAGTTGAGAAGCTGGATTCGTCAATTGTTAGGATGGAATTGGGAAGGTCCTGGCAATTTATACTTAACAAAAAAGTACGATTACAATTATTTGTTTACAAGCTTAATAGAGGAGTGGAGAGAGGATTGGGGAATAGGAGATTTCCCTTTTATCTTTGTCCAGCTCCAAAAATTAGTTAAAGAAAATAACCATTGGATCAAGGTAAGACAAGCACAAGAAAACGCATTACAACTTCCTAAAACGGCCATGGTAATATCTTACGATATTACCGATGGAGAACTTCATCCAGCTGATACGAAACCGGTGGCGTTACGGTTAGCAGATACCGCAGCCAGATTTTATAAAGACTCACATGCGGGCTTAAAGTAAAAGCTAAGTATCAAAAAAGCGGAGTACACAATGGTCATAGCGTCATCGGCAATAATACTTGAAAATAGAAAGCTTTTGCTCATCGAACGATCTGAGTCTATGAGAGTCTTTCCTCTGTGTTGGGCTTGTCCCGGTGGGTTAGTTGAAGAAAATGAGTCAGCAGAGCAAGCCGTATTAAGGGAGGTAAAGGAAGAAACCAACCTGGATTTTAGGCCAACAAAATTATTTTCTACAGGCATGTATCAAGATAGAAACCTTTATAGATTTCTTGGTGAGTGGTCTGGACAAGTAAGGATTCAGAAGAAGGAAATATCAAAGTGGGGTTGGTTTTCTTATGAAGATGCGGCCCATTTAACATTCGCTTTTGAGTATAGAGAAGTTATTGAAAAGTTGCACAAATATGGATTGATATGAGTCATGGAAAGAGACTAAAGAGTGGACATCATCGTCCAATATTATATAAATGATAGAGAAATAAAAAATTAGCAACATCGCAGTGTTTTCTATGGATGATTTCTATAAGTCGAATGATAAAAGATTAGATATGGCGAAGACTTATGGAGGAAAACTATCAATAGAAATAGATACTTTAGAAGATCTAAGAAATGCACAGGAACTAATTAAAAATTTTAAAGACAATAGTGAAGGATTAACAACAGTAGAACTAACTAAACAATATCTAATAAAAAAGGGGGTATTTAAAAATCCAAAAGTTGATTTTATAGACATAGGAAATATAAATCACATATATAAAATAACATCCGGTGGAAAAGAGTTATATTTAAAGTACTATGGAATTAATCCAAGAAGAACAACAGAAGCAATTGAAATGATAGGTTACACAACTTCAAGATTTGAAAATGAAGTTGAAGCATTGGGTTTTTTAAACAAAACATTAGACGATAAATATAAGGGAGCCATACCAAAGATTTATTTCATTGATTATGAAAATAGAGTATTATTGATGACAGATATAGCACAGAATAAAGAAAATTTAAAAGGGGCACTTCTAAAAGAATATAATTTAAATGAAATAAAAAAGCCAATAAAGGAACTAGCAAGTATGGTGGCACAGCAGCATGCAAGAAGTATAAATAAAAAACTCGAGAATACTGATGAAAATTTTGTAAGAAGATTTTACAACTTCAGGACGTTCAATTCAGCAGTAAATTTGACACAAAATGAAAGGGAATTAATAAAAAAAAGAGCAGAAAAAATCTTAAAGGAAAATGGGGAATTTCAATGCCTAATAAATGCAGATATATCCCCAAAACAGATTTTCATAAATAAAGATGAAATAGGAATCTGTGACTTCGAAATTTTATCACCTGGAGTAGCAAGCCATGATATAGGATTCTTTATAGGGAATTTAAGGCTAATAGAGATTATTAAGGAGGATAAAAATATAGGAAAAATAATCGAAGAATTTCTAAAAACTTACTTTAATGAGTTAAACATAGAATTAAATGAGAATAAAGACAGGTTTATCGAGTTTACCAAAGAAAATTTAAAGTTTTTTATTGGCCTAGGAATGCTAAACAGGATAGATGCAGTGCCATTGGAAGAATACATTCCAGAAAATAAAGTACAAAATATAAGGGAAGAAGCAAAAAAATTAATTTTTAATTCATAAATTATTTTTATTAAAATTGGAAACCTTAGATTCATTTAGCAAGCAGTTTTTAGCACTGGATGGAAATTTAAATCTTAATGATTATATATTATGTGATTATGTCTTTCAAACTCCCGCTAATCCTCTTGATGCAGCGTTAGACCTGTGTAAATCACAAAGTACTTCTAGTGCCGGATGGGGAGAATCTGCGCGTGTTGATGGTGAAACGGAAGAAATTGTTGGCAGGTTTGGGGCTAAGCTTTTATATTATGAGATAATAGGTGAATCAAGTATTCCTGATCTTCCTTTAGTGAATGATTTTCAGAAACCAAATGATGGGATTTATAGGAGGGTAAAGGTTAGTATGGCTTTGCCTGCTCGTAATTTAGCTTATAATATTCCCATTTTATTCACTGCTGCGGCAGGAGAAATACATTATCTTCCTGGATTTGTAAGTGTCAAATGGACGGATGTGCACTTTCCAAGTTCATATTTAGAAGGTTACAAGGGTCCTTCATTTGGGGCAGAAGGCATGAGGCAGCTTTCATCTACAACCCCTGATGACCCTCTGATTATTGCTGTAGTCAAACCAAGTCTTGTTCCTCCTAAACAATTTGCAGAATTGGTTTATCAGGCTGCAGTGGGGGGGGCTCAGATGGTAAAGGAAGATGAACTTTTAGTTGATATAATTGATTCTCCTTTAGAAATAAGGGTTAAACTTGCTGCTGAGGCTATACATAAGGCAGAGAATAAACTTGGAAGAAAAATATTCTATCAACCCAATATTACCGGTGATGTTGCAGATCTTCAAAGAAATTATGAAGTTGCTGTCGAAAATGGTGCCAATAGCGTTATGGTTAATGGCGTGGCTATTGGACTTTCTGCAGTTAAAATGGTGACTTCTTGGAGTAAAGTTCCTGTTGCTTCTCATTTTGATCTTACTGCGTGCATGGCAAAAGTGCCTTATCAGGGAATAAGCCATAGGGTTCTTGCTAAATGTCACAGACTTGCAGGTATTGATAATTTGGTAGTTCCTTCTTTTGGTAGAACTATGATGGAGTATGAATCTGATATCTTTGATGAACTGACTTCATGTGTCGATTACCTAGGTAATATTAAACCTTCACTGCCTTTGCTTGGCGGGGGTTTAAAAGCCACAAATGTTGGTTATGTCCTAAATAAAGCAGGTACAAACAATGTTGGTTTAATTGTTGGACATGGTATTTATGGTCATCCCGATGGTCCTACTGCTGGCACCAGGAGCATTGTTCAGGCAGTTGAAGCATATAAACACAGTATTGATGCCAGAGAATATGCAAAAACACATCCAGAACTTTCTAGAGCTATTGAGAAATGGGATTATACTCCTTACTGAATTTTTATGAACGATATAATCATAATTTGTTGATGTTCGGAGGGGGTCATGTCTTGACGGCCTGTTGCCCAAATCGACTGATTCTTGTGGGCTAACAATATGAAAGCCCTTATTACGACAGCTGGTTTGGGAACAAGACTGGAGAAAATGAGGCACACCAACAAATGTTTGCTTGAGGTAGGGGATAGAAGTATCCTTCGGCGTTCCCTGGATTCGCTGCATCAGCACGGAATCCATGAAGTGTATGTAGTCACCGGTCATTTCGCGGAAAAAGTTGAAAAAGAAGTAGTTGGTAAAGCAACCTGTCTTTTCAACCCGTTTTACAAAGTGTCTGGTATTGTCATTTCAATATGGTTTGCCAAATCTTTTCTCTATAAAGAAGATTTTATTTTTCTCACAGGAGATGTTGTTTACGATTCCGGTCTTATAGATAAAATATTGAAGATAAAAAAAGACATAGTTATTCCCATGGAGAAGAAAAATGAGTATGACAAGGAAGACTCAAAAGTAATTGCAAGGGACGGGAAGGTAGAAAGTATGGGGAAAAGATTACCGCTCTCAAAGGTGAGCGGAGAGTTTTGTTGTATAGCCGCATTTAACAACAGAGGGAGCAAGCACCTATTCGATAAAATAGATTCATTCCTCACCAGAGGAAAGTTGAAAACGAATTTAATGGCGGTTTTCAATGAATTAATCGCAGATGGTGTTCATTTGACTCCGATTGATGTCACCGGTATTCCGAGAATTGAAATTGATTTCTTGAAAGATTTAGAGGATGCCAGAAAAAGGGTATTGCCCTTAATTGATAGCAAGCCTGTTTCTTTTTACCGGTGAATATGAACGCCAAAGTGCTTTCTAATTTTGTCGGCTTTTTTGGCCTTGTGCTGCCAGTCGCGGCCTTTTTTTTCTTATTGCAGGCGAGTAATGGCGATAAGATAACACCTCTATTAGGATTGTCGTTTATTGGTATTTATTTATTAGTTGATTTTGTTCATGGCGGTGAATTGAGTCCTGTCGGGAGAGAATTAAAAAAAGTGGGGCATGAAGTAGGCCGCTTCCTTGTGTTGGTACTTTTAGGAATTTATGCCCAGAATGACATCATTCTGGTAGTGAATGTGTTTTCAGGGTGTCTTGTTTTTGGTTTTACCATTCAGGCATGGAGAGCCGCTTCTGATGATAATACCTCATTGGGTATAATAAAAAGGGTTTGTCTGCATCCCTTATCTCTTAATTCTCTGAGAGCCCTATTGATCATTTTACCGCCCCTTTTAGTTCTTTGTGCTTTTTTAAATATATCGTTAGTTAAGGTTTCTACTTTGGTTTCCATTGTTTATTTTATAGCTACTGTTTTTTGTCTCATGTTTAGTCTGCGTCTTGCCAAAGAAGGGTATGAGGAAAAGTAATGCTGGCCTATGCTGATTATTTTCAAAAGGTGTATCAGAATGTTCCTATCTGGGAGCGTTCAGATAAGGGTCCGGCGTGGAAAGTAACCAAATATTGTGGTATCCGGACTGCTTATCTTCTTTACCGTTTGAACTGTTCGGCAAACGCCTTGAATATATTCTTTTTCTTTGTAATTTTGTCAGGCTTTATTTTATTGTTGCAAGGGCCCGGCAATATAATTACCTGGTTTTTGGGGATTATCTGTATTTGGTCATCCGTATTTATTGACGGTGTTGATGGTGCTTTGGCAAGGGCGCAAGATAAAACCTCGCTCGTTGGGGCTGTGCTGGACGATGTTGGCCCGGAGATTAGCAGGACGATGATGATTGTTTATTTGTCACTTCAAAGCCGCAATCATTATTTTTTAATTTTAAGCGCTTTGTCAGCATACATTCTGGTTTTCTTTATTAAAAGGACGTGGGACAACCTTTTGCTGCCAACAAAGTGGGTATGGATCAAAAATATCTTTACTCATCCCGTATCGCCGGTTGGTGTACGATTTATGCTGGGAGTCTTGCCGGCCCTACTTGGGATATTCGCATTTTTTGAAGAATGGTTGAGACCATTTGCGCTTGCTCTATCAATAGGATACATAATTATGGCGCTATGTTGGTTACTTCTTTGTGCTTCCACGAATCAATCATCAAAAGAATTTCTCCCTTCTTCTTGATTCTCAGTTTGAGATATTTGAGGAAGGTTGGGGGGTCTCGATTAAAAAGAAGACTCAGCTCCACCGATGACCTTTTCTGAATTTCAATCCAAAACCCTCTCCGTCAACTCTGTCTTCAAACGGGAAAACTTTGACCCGTTAACGAATGCCATTAAATGGCTCGGCCTTCGTTTTGCCTATCTCTTGCACAAGATCGGGATTTCGGCCAACGCCGTCGATATGTTAGGAATATTTCTTTCTTTTTTGGGTTTCACATTCATGCTCCGGGCTGTTTCAGGCGAAAAACTTCTTCCTCTCGCAGGGCTTTTAATCCTCTATTTTCATGTCTTTCTCGATTTCGTTGATGGAGCGATCGCCAGAGCACAAAATACACTCGGTCCTATCGGGGCGATTTTGGACGAGCTGGGGTGCTTCGTGGATCGTGTCGCCCTGCTGATCCTGCTTGGAATTTTTGCGGGACACTCTCTTTATGTTCTGGGAAATGTTTTTGCCGCCGGCATCCTGCTCTACCTTCTTCCGTCCATCCGGGCAAATATTCCGAAGCGTGGTCTAGTTGGGATATTTTGCCGAATTTGCTGTAATAAGTATTCCCTGTTGTCGGTACGGTTCATGTTGGCTTTGCTTCCTCTTTTCATAGTGCTCACTGGTTATTTAGGCATTTCTCTTGAAGCGGTCTCACGTTTTATTTCGACAATTTATATTACGCTTGCTGTGTTTTGGTGTCTTGCATTGATTCCTACCTATCCGGTCATAAACCCGAAGGTGCCATGAAAAATCCCACTATCATTCTCTGCGTCGGCCACCCCTCAACCGGAAAGAGCACGAGCACACAGAGGATTCAATTTGAGCTGGCCAGGACGCGGAATGTTGACCTGCTGACCACCATGAGCATCCGAAAGGAGTTGGGACTTTTTAAGGATCTTTGGGCAGAGAAGGGTCGTGACCTGGTTTATGAGGAAATCACCCGCCATACGGAAGAGCGTTTGGCTAGGGGTGCGGATCTCATTGTCCTGGATGGTAATTTTAATAAGAGGAGAAGAAGAGAAGCGATCTATGCCGTGGCCCGTCGGCACCGGGCAGATGTTGTCGTCTTAGAATGTTATGTGAATGACCTCAATGAAATTAAAGAAAGGATGGATTATCGTCAGAAAAATCAAGAAGCTATTGCCAATCGCGCCTCGTCTCTGGATCTGTACCACCTCATTAAAGAGGAGACTGAGTCGCTCGAAGAGGATCTTCTTCCCGGGGGACAGAAACCCCTGATCCTTCATTTTAATACAGATACCCAGATTGTTTCCCTGTGCAATGTTGCTGCAAAAGATGGGGCGCTCCCGTCGGTAGCAGAACAGATCCGTGCCTGTCTTTCGCGCGAGTCATCCCATGCGCGCGAGAGTCAGGTAAAGGCGTTCCTATTCGATATCGGTGGGGTTCTTCAAAGTCTTCGGTGGGAGGCGGTTAGCAATCGGCTTGCAGATCTGAAGGCGAACCTCAGCATGGATGAATTCCGCAATGCTCTTTATTATGAAAAAGAGAAATATTTTGGCCGGTACGAAGTAGCCAAGATGCCTCCGCACGAATTTTGGGGCATGATGGCGCAAAGATTAGATCTTCCGGAAGGGGCAATTCACGGGATTCGGGAGGCTTTCGCTGATTTATATGGGCCGGTTGATTCGGAGATGATCGACTTAGTTGCCCGACTCCATGGATCCTACCGGCTTTTTATTCTTTCCAACAGTTGTCCTGAGCTTGAGGGCGCAATTTGCCGGGATGGTAGTTTTTACCGTCAGTTCGAAAAGATTTATTTCTCTCATCGCATCGGTTTCAGAAAGCCCGACCCCGAGGCCTTTCGTTTTGTGCTGAAAGAGAATGACCTTAAGGCCAATGAATGCCTATTTGTAGATGACGTTTCGCACAATGTAAATGTTGCCCAGGAGATCGGCATGCAAGGCCTTCTCTTTCTCTCACCCGCAAGACTCAAAAAGACCTTGGCCCCTTATTTTAGCTGATTTTTATGAAACTTATTTTGGTGCGCCATGGGGAGACGGATGCTAATAATCGCGATCTTCTTCAGGGACAAATGGATTGTCCCTTGAATGAGAGAGGAAGGCTTCAGGCTGTTGCTCTGGCGGAAGGCCTTAAAGGGGAGACTTTGGATGTTGTCTATTGTAGCGATCTGAAGAGGAGTCGAGAAACAGCCGAGATTATCGCCCGCATTCACGAACGACCGGTAAGGATCATGAAAGAGGCGAGGGAGAGAAATTTTGGAATCTTTGAGGGGACGAGTCGGGCCGAATTTTATACCTATGAGAGATCCCTCCCCGACCCTTATCGGCACAAGCCGGAAAAAGGGGAGTCCTTTGCTGAACTTTATGAAAGGGCCCATTGCCTGCTTAAAGTCGTCTGTCGCCGGCACACTGGAGGGATCGTTCTTCTGATCTCACACGGTGATTTTGCCCGAATGTGTTTGGGAGTTCTGACCGGAAAACCGGTTCAGGAGGCCTGTCAGATACGACAGAGCAATTCCTGCATTAATATTCTCAATATACATGGGGATCTTCAGGCTGAGCCGCTCGTCCTGAATCAAATCTCCCATCTTCCGGAATCTCTTTTGAGTCATAATGGGTCGGAATTGTGAAGATTTTTCCGCTGAAGACCGGGACTATCCACTGCAACAAGAGCATTATCACCTTGGGGAGGGATTTTGATCAGTGGATCGACATCCCGTCTGTTGCCTGGCTTGTTGAGACGTCGAACAAAATGATTCTCGTTGATACCGGGATGTGCGATTCAGCGCGGGCGGACCGGTACCATTATTCCGGTTCTTGCCAAAAAGAGAACGAGAGAATTGATCGGGTTCTGGATCAAAAGGGGTACTCCGTTGACGACATTGATATGGTCATTTTTACCCATCTTCATTGGGACCACTGCTCCAATTGTGATCTCTTCCGAAAGGCGACATTTTACATCCAGAAGAGAGAAATCGTCTTTGCCAGAGACCCGATTCCTCCTTATTATCATTCTTACGAATCTGCCGAAGTCGGTTTGAAGGCCCCTTTTCAGTCCCTGAAGTTTGAGGTGATTGACGGAGATTGTGACATCGCCCCCGGAATCCGGATTCTTACAACCTTTGGGCACTCCCCCGGCCATCAATCCGTTCAGGTGACGACGGAACGAGGACGCTATGTGATCGCGGGAGACGCGATCATGAGCTATGAAAATCTCGAGCGGGACGACAAGAAAGGGGTGGCCTACCGGATGATCGGACGGTACATGGATTTTGAAAAAACATGGAGAAGCCTTGAAAAGATCACGGCTGCCGCCGATTTCATCCTCCCGTCTCACGATGACCGGGTGTTCGAGAAAAGTTTTTACGCTTAACCTTCCTGATGAGTCCCCAAAAGCTCAAATACGGTCTGATCGGTTGTGGACAGGCGGGAAAGGTGCATGCCTGGCATTTTTCACACCATCCTGAAATCCAACCACTCTTCTGCATGGATACGGATCGGGAATCGGCACATCGGCTCAGATCCGATCTCTCTTTTAAAAATGCCTACACCAATCTTGAGGAAGCCCTGGACTCTGAAAAACCCGATCTTGTCTCTATTGCCACCCCCCCGTCAGAACATGCGAGCCAGGTCATCTCCGCGGCTCAAAGGGGCATACAGGTGCTTTGTGAAAAACCGCTTTTTTTGGATTCCGGAGAGATGAAACCAACGCTGAATATTTGTTTTGAGCGGAATGTGACGCTGGGAGTGATGCTCCCGCGGAGGTTTTATAATGATACCCTTGCGACACGCGCTGTCCTGGCGGAAGGGCTTTTGGGGCGGATCTTGAAAGTTGATTTTGACCTTGAATGCCGCAAGGAAAGTTCCTATTACAAGGGCTGGCGCGGCAAAAAGGGGTTTGCTGGCGGGGGAGTGCTGATGAGCCAGGCGATTCATTCCATTGATCAGTTGGTCTTCCTTTTTGGAAAGCCGTCTCACGTGGAAGGTCAGGTTTGGAGGGTGCGAGATTCCATTGAAATTGAGGATGAGGCTCAAGGGGTCATCTTCTTTGAAAACGGAGTTCGTGTTGATTTGAGGGCGACCAATAATTCGAGCAATCACCTATGGCAGGGAGTCACCTCCATTGAAGGAGACAAGGGACGGATTGTTCTGGACTCCGAAAAAGTGGTTCTCTGGGATGTTGTTGCCGGTGCTGCAAGGCCGACGCCTGAGGAGATCGAGGAGATTCCTGAGGTCTACAAACCTGCTTACTATGGACCGGGACACCGGAAGGTGATACATCACTTCATCAATGTGATTCAGGGGAGGGAATCGCTCCGGGTTTCGGGAGAGGAATCTTGCGAATCCCTGAAAATCATTTGGGATTTTTATTCGGGGTCATCAAACAATCTATGTCTGTCAAAATAGGCATTAATGGTTTTGGCCGGATCGGCCGCGTCTTGAGGATCGCCCTCTCTTCCCGCGTTGTCGATCTGATCCGTCATATTCATGCCCAATCTCGAAAAGTTTAGCGTCCTCGACTCACGTTTCGAAAGACTGATGAGCGATGAGGGGTTGTTGATCCGAAAGGAAACACGCCTCAATCCGAAACTGGGTCCGTATTATAAGGAGCTTCAAAGGCTTACGGATCAATATGTCAGGTTGTTGCAGGAGGCTAGGATTCCCACTCCTAAGGTGGTTCGATCAGAGGCGGACGAGGCGAGGCTCCTGTTTGTCTGTGAGTATAAAGGATTGAATATATTGGAGTTTTTAGAGAAAGGAGGTCTTGAAGCCCTCCTTAGTAGGTCAGAGCTTTTGAACCAGATCCTTGAGATCATTCGGAAGGCACAGCGGAGGGCTCTCAATTTTGATCCCCACATCAAGAATTTCGTGGTCGATCATAAAGCGGTTTATTATGTCGACTTCACCCCTCCATGGCTGCAGGAATATTACGACCTACGGCTCTCGGTGGCGACCAAGGTTGAGCAGGAAATCTTGCTCCCCTTTTACCGGTGCATGGAGCCTGAAAACCTTGGGTTTCATTTCTGCAGCGATTTTTTGAAGATGGATCGGTCAAACATCTCCTTCATGCCGGAACTGCATCAAATCTTGAGAAAACGTGAGATGATTTCTGGTGACTACGGAGCTTTTTTAGGCCGTTGCGAACAAATCATGAATGATGAGTTGCGGCGGGAACGACAGGGGGTTTATCTACTTTAATGAAGGCGCTCATTTTAGCCGCCGGCCTTGGTTCCCGCCTGAAAGAAAAAACGGTGCAGCTTCCGAAGGCGCTCGTGCCGGTTGGCATGCAACCGATCCTTGCTTATCAGATGAAGGCTCTCCTGGAGAACGGCATAAAAGAGATCGGACTTGTTGTCGGTCATCAGGGGGATCGTTTGATCTCCTATATGCAAGAGAATTTTCCCAAAGTGCATTTTTCTTTTGTCTGGAACCGCGAATATCAAACGACCAACAGCTCTTATTCCTTCTGGCTGGCCCGCGACTGGATCGGTGGAGAGCACTATCTTCATCTCAATTGCGACGTCATTTTTTCGCCGACTCTTTTGAAGAAACTCATTGATTTTCCCCATTCCGATGTTCTCGCGGTCCGGACCGATGTTCCGCTGGGTGGCCGCCTCGAACATGTGGCACTGGAAGGGGATCGAATCGTCGAGATGTCGATCACCAGAACCGATCGATCGGTCGGGAAGGCGTTTGGTCTTGCGAAACTTGGGCCGGAGAGCACTCGATTTTTGACAAGACGGATCGGGCAACACATCGAGCAAGGGGACAAGAATCAAAACTGCTTCGGCATGATTCGCGAGGCGGTCTCTCACGTGGATTGTCGGGCCCTTGTCGTCAAGGAGGATCTTCTCATGGAGGTGAATACCCTCGAAGACTGGAAGCAAGCGAATGAGGCGTTGTCATGAGTTCTATTTTTTTTAAAGATCTGCTTTTATTTTTTGGGTTTCCCTTTTCCCTTTCGCTTCTTTTGATCGGTTCGGGGCTGGTTCTGTTTTGGGGAAGGAGGCGGATGAAACTGGCCTCGCTCCTGGTCATTTCAGGGGCCGGCCTTCTTCTTCTGTTCAGCCTCCCGCTGGTTTCTATGAGCCTCGTGGGGAGTCTGGAGAAGCGTTTCGCGGATCTGCCTGGGGATGATCTAGGTAATCCCGAATGGGCCTCCGTCAAGTATGTGGTGGTGTTAGCGGGTGGGAGCTCCCCCGATGGGACACTGCCGATCACCAGCCGGCAGCATTATGCCCAGTTGGCACGGGTTATTGAAGGGATGAGGATCTATCTCAAGAGGCCCGGGACGAAAATCGTTGTTTCAGGAGCCGCCTTTAACGGGAGACCCGACTCGGAGGTGATGAGCCAGTTCTTGAAAGAAATGGGGGTCAAGGGGGGAGATATCATTGAGGAATCCCGGTCTCTGAACACCTTTCAGCAGGCCCTCTATCTGAAGAAAATAGTGGGGGAAGAAAAATTCTTCCTGGTAACATCCGCAGTTCATATGCCTCGGTCGGCGGCCCTCTTTCAAAAAGCGGGACTCCACCCGATCCCTCATCCGGCGGATCATCGTTATCGGAAGCCCGGTTGGTTGGTCGGGATAAGACCCCGTGTGGAGAGCCTTTGGATCTCTGAAACGGCGCTCTACGAATATTACGGTCTCCTTCAATCCAGACTTCTCGGTCGAATATGATCTCCGTATTAATGAACATCTATTATAAGGAGAATCCCCTCCATCTGGATCTCGCGCTCCGGAGCCTGTATGACCAGACTTTTCAGGACTTCGAGCTCGTCCTGATTGTTGATGGACAGGCCCCGGGTGAGCTGAATCGGGTCCTGGAGCAATGGATTACCCGGTTTGGGGAGAGGGTGAAGTGCGTAAGACTGAAAGAAAATGTCGGCATAGCGAGGGCGATCAATGCCGGTCTTCCCGAATGTTCCCACGATCTGATTGCCAAAATGGATTCGGATGATTACAGTCTTCCAACCCGTCTGGAAAAGCAGGTTCAATTCATGCAGGAGCATCCTGAAGTCGATGTCCTGGGAACGCAGATGGGGGAATTTGAGGCGGTGCCGCAGAAGATTCATATGATCCGTCGGGTTCCGCTGGAGCATGACGAGATCGTGAAGCTCATGTGGTTTATGTGTCCGATGAACCACGTCACGGTGATGTATCGAAAAAAGGCGATCATATCGGTCGGGGGTTACGATCCGGCTTACGGCAATGATGATTTCCTGTGGGCCAAGATGCGGTTGGCCGGCTGCCGGTTTCAAAACCTGCCGGAACTTTTGGTTCATGCCCGCGTCGGCAACAACATGAAAGAGATGATCCGTCGTCGTTCGACATGGGAGTTGTTCCGATGGAATTGCAGGATCCGGACCTATCTCTTCAGACATCGAATGGTCGGTTTCTGGAAGTATCTTTGCAGTATGGGGATCGCCATCGGTGTTTATTGTCTTCCCTTGTGGTTCAAATGTTATATTTTTCGAAAAACAAGGGAGATCCTTCCTTTCTCTAAAGCAGAAAACGATTCGTTTGAAACGACAGACGTCCGACAGACCTTGTCAGACAAGGTTTCTGTCGCGATGAATGTCTATGACAGGGAGAACCCTGTTCATTTTGATATCGCCCTTCAAAGCCTCTACGACCAGACTTTCAAGGATTTCGAAATCATTCTGGCCGTTGATGGGCCTGTCACAAAAGAGATACACGATGTCATTCGGCATTGGGAACAGAAGTTTGGCCCAAGGATGAAATGCATCTATCTGGAAAAAAATTTAGGGATAGCCGGTTCGCTCAATGTCGCCATCCAGGCCTGTTCCCATGACCTGATTGCTCGGATGGATTCGGATGACTACAGCGTGCCCGACCGCTTGGAAAAACAACGCCGGTTCATGTTGGAACACCCTAAAATCGACGTGCTGGGCTCCCAGATGGGGGAATTTGAATCGGATCCTCACAGGGTTCATATGCTTCGGAAGGTGCCAATTCTTCATGACAGCATATCGAAGGCGATGTGGCTCAAAACTCCAATAAATCATGTTACAGTAATGTATAGAAAAAAAGCGATCATATCGGTCGGGGGTTACGATCCGGCTTATGGTAACGATGATTTTCTATGGGCCAAGATGGTCCGGGACGGTTTTCATTTTCGTAATCTTGATGATTGTCTTGTCCATGCCAGGGTTGGTGAGAATATGCGGGCCATGATCAAGCGGCGTGCGACCCTGGAACTTTTTCGCTGGAATTGCAAGATTCGCACCTATCTGTTCCAACACCGAATTATTTCTCCGTGGCATTATTTTTTAGGGCTGATGATTGCCTTGGGAATTTTCGTGTTGCCCTTGGGCTTGAAATGTTATCTATTCAGAAAATCAAGGGTGCGTCTCGCATAAAGAATCGGGGAGGGAACCAATGCGTGTTCTGATCACAGGCGGTGCCGGTTTTATCGGGTCTCATCTTGCGGAGAAATATCTCAGCAAGGGGGTCGAGGTCTACGCACTCGACAACTTCTCGACAGGACGACGGGAAAATCTGACCCCTCTGTTGTCGAACGAGCTTTTTCATCTGGTTGAGGGGAGTATTCTGGACCACTCCCTCATGGTGGAATTGGTCGGGACGTGTGATGTTGTCTTCCACATGGCCGCTGCGGTCGGCGTCCGGTATGTTCTGGAACACCCGCTTCTCTCGATCGAGACAAACATCAAGGGGACGGACATTGTGCTGGAACTTTGCAACAAGTTCCGTAAAAAGGTTGTCATCGCGTCGTCATCTGAGGTTTACGGCAAGCACACCACCGCGCCGCTTCGAGAGACGGAAAATATCATTTACGGCCCGCCGACGACGTGGCGGTGGAGCTATGCCGCATCGAAGCTGATCGACGAATACAATGCGATTGCCTATTACCGGATGAAGAAGCTTCCGGTCATCATTGTCCGTCTTTTCAATACGGTCGGTCCGCGTCAGTGCAAGGAATACGGGATGGTGCTGCCCCGGTTCGTCGATCAGGCCCTCACGGGAAAACCGATCACGGTCTATGGGGACGGCAGTCAGACGAGGACCTTTACCTATGTTCAGGATGTCGTGAAGGCGCTCGTAAAACTGATTGAGACTTCGAGGGCAATCGGTCAGGTGGTCAATGTTGGCGGCAATGAAGAGGTCTCTATCCTCAATCTGGCCAAGCGAGTTAAGGAAAAGACAAAGAGCCAATCGTCTATTGAGTTGGTCCCTTATGAAGTTGCCTACGAAAAAGATTTTGAAGATATGGCGCGGCGTGTCCCTTCTGTGGAAAAATTGCAAAGTCTTATTGAATATGTTCCCGATACCCCACTCGATTCCATTCTCGAACACACAATTGCTGATTACAAGGTCCGGAACAGCAGCAAGCTGAAGGCCGACGCAGTCTGAAGCGTCAACGAATGCTCCTGAAAACAATCAAAATAATTGTCATCAACATGATTCTTATTGTGGGCTTGTCCGAAGGGGTTTTACGGCTAGTTTGGGAGAATCCCTATCGCCTTCCTTCCAGGGATGTTTATCTTCATCAACCCAATAGGCATCAGAAATTTCCGTCGATGCATGAAATCTACGATACGGCGGACGAACCGATTATTTTCAATACCTCTCGTTTGGGCTTTATTGAAAGCACCCGTACGCGAAATATTGATTTAAATAATCCAGTCGATTCCTACGCTCTTGCAGTAGGAGGCTCAACTACGGAATGCTCTTCGATCCAGGAAAACTTTCGTTGGCCTGACTTGCTGGACGTCGTGACTTTGAATTTTGGAAAAAGCCGTATGCATTCGATCCATTCTTACTATAATATTAAACATTTATTGGAGGGAGGACTTCGTCCCAAATATATATTCGTGATGGATGGGGTTAACAATTTGAGTCGCTATCTGAGGATGGGGCAGGAGTTGTTTAAGGTAGAAGATTTCGAGTACGTGATGTGGAACCCCTACATTGATTTCATTGCGCAGAATTTCTATCTGGCTACATTTGTGAGGGGTTTATTTCAGCCCGATATTTTGCAATCTTACCGACAAGAAGCCGAGCGTTCGAAGCAAAATAGTGCCATAAGCGAAACTGAATTTAATAAGTTTCTAAAAAATAATGAGGAACCGATGTTCAAGGCCTTCCTTGGTGTTTATAACGAACTGAATCAAGTGGCCAAGCAGTATGGGGCACAAATAATCATCCTGACACAGCCCCATTCTTATCGTTTGGACTACAGGCCACAAAGAAATTACGACTTTCGGACCTTTCCCATTATTGAAACCGGTGAAAATGCTGCTGTGGGGAAAAAAGAAAATCTGGTAAGGGACAATTTTATTGACGGCAGGCGAACAAACATTGAGCAAGCAGGACGGCTTATGGATGTTGTTAATCGCGTCACATTGCGTGTCGCAGAATCCCTTGATGTTCCGTATATTGATACAGCTTCATGTTTCGAACTGCAAGACGTGAGCGAACTTATCTATGATGAGGTGCACTTCTCAAAAAAAGGAAGCCAGTATTTTTCCTCATGTGTTAACCGGGTTTTAGAAGTTGGTTTAAGCGAGGCTCGCCGTTGATTTATAACGCTTGTCGTGTCAACCCGCTTAATTTAATTTTATGAGCCACGTTACCCTGATACGTCCCGCGATGGTGGTGGTCCGGCTGATCCAGTCGCGATCGACCTGCCCTCCGATAGGGGTTGTCTATCTTGCCGCGAGCCTTAAAAAGGCAGGGCACCAGGTTCATCTGATCGATGCGGTCGGGGAATCGATCCTTCAGATCCTTCCTTTCGACGGAGGGGATGAATACGGCCACTATAATTTCTTTCATGGGCTCACACTTGACGAAACGGTCGATCGAGTCGATCCCAACACTGATTACATCGGTGTTTCCTGCATGTTCTCGATTGAGTGGCCCCTGGTTCGTGAGCTCCTGGTCAAATTGCGGAAGCGATTTCCGGACAAGCCAATCATCATCGGTGGAGAACATGTGACGGCGATGGCCGAATGGATCTTCAAGACACGGCCGGAAGTTGACTACGCAATTCTCGGTGAAGGGGAGGGGCCGCTTGTCGCGTTGATTGCTGCCCTTGAGTCGGGGCAGCCGGCCGGGTCGGTTCCCGGTGTGGTGGCGAAACAGAATCCGAAGAAACCCCAACGAACGGGGTCGGTCGATCGGTATCTTTTTGATCTGAGGATCAGGGAGGTCGATGATATTCCGCTTCCGGACTGGGACTCGATTCCGATCCTTCAATATCTGGACAACGGTTTCGGATACGGCACCGATCGCGGTCGCAATATGCCGATGTTGGCGACGCGCGGGTGTCCGTATCAATGCACCTTTTGCTCCAGCCCCCAGATGTGGAGCACCAAATGGCTAGCGAGAAAACCGGAACTGGTCCTCGACGAAATGGAGCTCTACCAGAAAAAGTACGGGGCCGAAAACTTCAGCTTTTATGACCTTACGGCGATCGTCAAAAGGGACTGGATCATAGAATTCTGTCAGCTTGTCCTAAAAAGGGAACTTAAGTTTACCTGGCAACTCCCGAGTGGGACCCGTTCGGAGGCGATCGACGGAGAGGTGGCGGATCTGCTCTATCAGGCCGGCTGCCGCAGTATGAATTACGCCCCGGAAAGCGGATCTTCTCGAACCCTCCAAAGGATCAAGAAAAAGGTGAATCTGGAAAGCATGAAAAAATCGATGAGGGCCTGCGGAAAGAGAGGGCTTGTGATTAAGAGCAATACGATCGTTGGATTCCCCGGAGAGACTCACCGGGATGTTTGGAAGACGATAAAGTGGCTCGCCGAGCTCGCGGTTCTCGGTGTCCACGAAGCGACACTGACACAGTACATTCCCTACCCAGGGACCGAACTCTTTGATCAGTTGACCAAAGAGGGGAGAATCGAACGACCATTCTCGGATAGCTATTTTGCGATGTTGGCAACCAAGGGAAATTTTTTGAGCAATATGTCCTGGTCGGAACATATCTCGCACAAGGCGGTGGCCCGGTACATCATGTTTTCGAATCTGCTCTTCATGTCCGTTAGCTCTCTTCTTCGCCCATGGCGTGTGGCACGCGCCGTAATCAATGTTGTCTTGAAGAGACCGGAAGAGAGCCGGCTAGAGGCAACCCTTCGAACGTTGTTTAGCGGCCGGATATTCCGGAATCTTTTCTCATCCCGGCGAAAAACCCCGTTCTTGATTTCGCGTCAACTCGCCCTGAAGGGTCATTCTATTCCGGGTAGCGATGACCTTCGTCGGGTCGCCTGAGGATCGTTGAATGCGCGTCGGCATCTCAAAAACGCTCAATATACTGCTTTTTCTTTTCCTGATGGTCGGGGGAATAGAGATCACCCTTCGGATTTTCTGGGCGAACCCATACGTTCTGCTATTTCCTGATGCCTACATTCACCATCCGAACCTCCATCGTATATTTCGTCACCTTGATCGTGTTTATGAGGGAGCTCCTGACCCTGTTTATTTTAATACATCTTCTTTAGGATTCATTGAGAGTCGCTGGACACGCGAGTTGGATCGAGGGAATTTATATGGGGCGGCATTCGGCGGTTCTACGACCGAATCGGCTACGGTTCAGGAAGACTCCCGGTGGACGGATCTGCTGAGTTTCCCGGTCCTCAATTATGGGCTGAGTCGGATGACTTCCGTTAATAACTACTTGGCCATGAAACATGTTCTGCAGGTTCAGGGGATGAAACCGAAAATCATATTCATGATGCAGGGGGTAAATGACGTGAGTGCCTTCCTGAGGCATGGGGTGTCTTTTTTTGACGTCGACCGGTATCGCCCTCTGATCAGGAACAAGGGGTACGATTTCATTGCCAAGAATGTATATAGCGCCGCCTTTCTATGGCGACTCTGGAAGCAGATGGACTATCATGGTTTTTACGCTCGCGAGAGCCGAAAATCACGATCTTATCCTGTGATGACAGAAGAGGAATTTCAATCCCTCATCGAGAGGATGGAGACGCCTCTTTTAGCGGCGCTTCAAGGAGTATTCAATCGCATGCAGATTCTCGCTTCGAGCAACGAGGCTCGTCTTATCCTGATCACGGAACCAGACTCGTTTCGTTCGGACTATCACCCTTGGAGAGGGGATGATTTGCGAGCCTATCCTTTGCACCGGGGAAAAAGGTGCTCTGTGGAACAGGCGGGTCGCTTGATGGATCTCTACCGTAAGATATACCTCCAAGCGGCAACAAATTTAGATCTACAGTTCATCGACGTGGCGGGATGCTTCCAGGCAGTGGATGTGAGTCCGCTGATCTACGATTCCGTTCATTTAACGGAACGTGGGAGTCTTTTTTTCGCGAATTGCGTCGAGAAGGCTTTGCAGGCAAAGAAGATTCCATGACGACTCACATATCCTCGGCCTCTCTGCCTACGTTACGCGCCGAGGGGGCTTCGATCTTTTTCCCTTTCCATGCCGGTCAATCCTTCTACTGGATTCCACATCCCCCTTGCGATCCAAGAGAAAGCATGAAAAGGAGCTATTAATTTATGATCTGGTTTCTTCAAGAGCTTTGGGGTTTCCTTAAGTTTCGAAAGAAGTTTTGGCTCTTGCCGATCCTCCTTGCTCTCTTTTTGACGGGTAGTCTTTTGATCTTTACTCAAGGGTCGATCGTCGCGCCATTTATCTATACACTTTTCTAGTTTAAGGCCTCCTCTATGGAAGAAAGAAAACGGCAGGAAAGAGATTTTCATAACCTTGTTCGGGAAGAGAAGCTTAAAAATGATCCATCACGATATGATTATTTTTGGTCGAATCGTAAATTTTACTCCATTGCGGTCAAAAGTCGGGAGTTTGTGGAGCAATGGTTGAAACCACGAATTCAGGGAAAGAAGGTCCTTGATTATTGCTCGGGCAACGGTCTCATGTCGATCTGGCTGGCAAAGAATGGGGCGGCGGAGACCTGTGGCATCGATATTTCAGACGTGTCGGTTGTTAATTCTCAAAAGGCTGTTGGCGCCGAAGGACTTCAGAATCGCTGTCGTTTTTCCGTCATGGACGGGGAGAAGATGACGTTTGAGGATGACAGCTTTGATCTGATTTATGAGCGGGGTGTCCTCCACCATCTGGATCTTGAAAAGGCCTATTCCGAGCTTTCGCGTACCCTCAAGCCGGACGGGGCCTGTTTGTGTGTGGAGGCCTTGAAACATAATCCGGTCATGCAATGGTATCGCCGTAAAACGCCGCAGCTACGAACCTCTTGGGAAGTCGATCATATTCTGGGAAGAGACGAGATTGCATTGGCAAGGAAATTTTTTAATCACGTTGAAGTTCTGGGCTGTTTTTATCTCTTTGCCCTGCTGGCGGTCCCTTTCAGAAACACCCGATTTTTTAACCCTCTCCTCCGTTTTTTGGAAGCGGTCGATCATCTCGTTTTGCGCCTTCCCTGGATCAAATGGCAGGCGTGGCACGTGGTCTTTTCACTCGAGCAGCCAAGGAAATAATTACAATTTAAGGTTCGATCCCCATGATTTCGCCCCGTCGCATCCTGAAAAATACGACCTTCTTAACCGTTGCCTTCGTGACAAGGAAGGTCATTCATCTTGTCGCCTTTTCCCTGATCGCCCGATACACCGGCGTCCAGACAACAGGTCTTTATTTCTTGCTTCTTTCTTTTGCGGCTCTCTTTACCTCGCTGATGGATTTTGGTCTGACTCCGGCGATGATTCGTGAGGCTTCCAAGGCGCCGGAGCGGCTCCACGACTATCTTGGCAACGTTCTTGGGTTGAAGGTTTTTCTCTGCGTCGCCGCGTCCGCTGCCGGTTTTGGCCTGATTCATCTTCTGGATTATCCGGATCTGACCCAGCGGCTCGTTTATCTCACGACAATTTACATCGTCCTGGACTCGCTGGCGGATACCTTTTACGGCTGTCTCCGTGTCCATCACAGGATGGAGTTTGAGGCAAAGGGGATGGTGGTCTCTCATTTCCTGATCCTCCTGATCTCGTCTTTCGTTGTTTTTTTTCAACTGAATATCTACGGACTGGTTTTTGCCTTGATTATGGGCGGTCTTTATAACCTGATCTATTCCCTGTTTTGTACCCTTCGCGTCTTACACCTGAAGTTGAATCTTTACTTCGACCATTCGGTTGTTAAACAACTTGTCTCCATCGCGATACCGATTCTGGGAGCGGCGGCCTTCAGCAAACTCCTGTTCATTGATACCTTTCTTCTCTCTTATCTTACCGATGAAACCGTCTTAGGCTGGTTTAGCGTTCCTTCCACGCTTGTTCAGAGCTTCATGTTCATTCCGATGGCGGTGACCATGGCGATCTATCCGGCCTTGAGCTCATTCCATATCCATTCGCCCGAGCGGCTCATTGAGACCTTTGAACGTTCCGTTCAGATCCTGATGATATTTATTATCCCCGCAGCGATCGGCATGGCGGTTCTGGCGCCGGGGATCATCCGGTTTTTCTTCGGGATTAGTTATGGTCCATCTGTCCTTCCGTTTCGAATATTGACTTTCTCATTGATTCCGATTTTTTTCAATGGACCGATGAGCGTCCTGCTCGATGCCTGCCATCGGCAGGTCAGCAATAGTTTCTTGATGGCTGTCGCCGCCATTCTTCATCTGGGATTGGCATTGACCTTCATCCCGAACTATCAGGCGGTCGGCATTGCATGGGCTGCCGTGTTCGGCCATACGGCATTTTTTGTCTTGGGAATTTTCGCGGTACGCGGGATTTTGGCAGGTGCCTTGAAGAGATGTCTTACTGATATGGCCGTCATTTTTGTCGCAGCGGGTCTGATGGGACTAGCTGTTTTCGGCTTGAGGAACATCTTCCATTTTATTGTCCTGATTCCTGTCGGAATTGCGGCTTATGCTGTTTTGTTTTTTCTGATCACTCGGCTGGCAAAAAGATATCTTGGCAGAAAAACATTCCATTTTATTGGATCACCATTTATGAGGATGCCCCCAAAAAAAGGTGAAGATCTGGTGGAATGCCGAACACCATGAGATTGAGAAACGCAATGCCTTTGAGTCAACAGTCAATCGTCCTTCTTCTGGCCGCTGGAACGATGGTTCTTTGGCCCTATCCCTCTCCAATCCTGTCGCTGGGTTTCCGTCCCTTTGTTTTTGTCTTTATCCTCTTCTGTCTAGGGGCTTCTCTCCCGATCTTCCGGAATGCATCGCAGCTCATCGCAATCAAAAAGTTCGCACCATCGATTCTGTTTGTTGGCGTTCACTGGTTTTCCTGGTTTCTCATGCCGAACTATGCGGCATTGTCTTTTACGGGATCGGTTTCGATCTACCTCGCGGCCTCCATCATCCTCGTTTTGGCGATAAAACGGCTTGATGACTATGCGCTTGTGATCAAGGTCATTCTCTACCTGTCGTCAATAAGTATGGCCGTGCTGATTTACAGACACCTTGTGAACTTCGATGTTTTCTATCTGGCTCCCCATTTCTCGTTTTCGGAACGGCGGGGCTATACAGACAGGAACGTCCTCTCTTTTTTTCTATTATTGTTTTTCCCGTTTGCCTATGCCCTTTTTACTCACCAGCGAAGGCTCGGACACCTTCTTCTCCTGGCGATCATCTCCTTTTCCGCTATCCTGACCTTTTCGAGGATGGCGCTTGTCGTCGTTCTGTTTTCCATTCTTATTTTTCCTTTCATGGGATCGATGAGAAAAAGGTATCTTGTTCAGTTAGGGACTCTTTTAGCTTCAGGGCTCATTCTTATTGGGGTCTTTCGTGTGAGTCCTTGGGACGGCTATCTCAAATATCTCAAATGGAAGCGAACGACTATCATGGAGCAGGATCGCCGTAGTTCGCTAGCGGCATTGAAGTGGGGTTTTTCTCTGGAACGGGGAAGAGGCAGGTATCTCCTCATGGCGGCACAAGGTTTCCTGGAGAAACCGGTCCTGGGTCATGGCTTGGTGTCTTTTGGCAAGAACAATCCCGAGTTTTGCGCCCCTGAAGACCTGGAGTGTCAGAACTTTTATGGTCGGAGCAAACCTGTTCGACTTCCGAGAACGCACAATGACTACGTACAGATCCTCTTTGAGTTGGGGGTAGTCGGTTTTATTCCCTTACTTTGGCTGGTGTTGGACATCTTGCGGCGGCTTTGGCGCTCCAAAGAGAGAGTCCCTCGGCAATATCAGTGGCTCTGGGATGGACAATGCGGTGCGGTTGCAGCCCTATTCCTCAGTCTTTTCTTCAATAATGCCTATGAGGCATGGCCGTTTTGGTTTATTGTGGCAGGCTGCTATATTGTTGCCGAAACCAGTTCGAAATGGGGTGAGGCAGCCGTTTCAGCGCCAACGAACGAAAGATGAAAGAAATTGCGGTGACCAACTTTATCTGATAATTACCTGGCATGGTTAAAAATCTCTGTGTTAAATTGATGGCATATAGCGGTCGGCCTCAAGCTTTGGTGGGCATGACACTTCTCGCACTGCTCGTTCCAGGGCCCAAGTATTTCCTTTTTTCGGGTCTTCCTCTGATCAACCGGGCGGATATTGTGGCACTTGTATTCCTGATTCTACTTTTTCTCTCCTTCACAATGATGCCGTTTCAAGGGAATCGTTCCTCCAGGATGATCCGCTGGAGCATGGTTTGCCTTGCATCGGTGACACTCCTGAAATTGTTCTCTTTTCTCTTCTTGAATGCCTATTATAAAGGTTCCTACGACTATTGGCCATTACTCAGAGAACGGGACTGGACCCACGTTTGTGAGGTTGGAACACGGGACTGTTTTCGCAATCCGGTTCCGAAGAAAGACTCTCTGCATCAGATCCTGGGGGGAGACCCTCATCTTCTTACAAGTGATTCGCGGTTGAGCTCCCTTCCCCCGATCCGGCCGGCGTTTTCACCTGACAATATTTTGTCTTTTCCACGGTATACCCGTCGAGACGCCTCGATTGATTTTCACGCGACGCCGCATTTCGATTTTTTGCGATGGGGATACGGTTCCTGGCGACTCGGTTTCTTCAATACGTTTGAATACGGTTGGAGTCCCTCCACTCCGGGAAATCGTATCCGGACGAAGGCCCCCTTTGTGGCCTCCTGGGAGGTCTGGCCGGAGGGGGAGGAGATTAGAATCCAGTTTCAGGGGATGCTGCTGCTCAGCCAGTGGGACCGTATTTTGTGGGAGGGAGAATCAGGCGAGAACGAACAGGTACTCTCCTTGAGTGAGGGAAGGGATTTCGAGGCAGGAAAGCCTCTTAAAATCACCTATGGATATGAAAAAGGGATTTTTACGTCGGACGATGAATGGAAGTTTTTTTATAGTAATGAGTCGGAGATCTTTGCTCCGTTCTTAAAGATGGAAGGGATTCGTCCCGGCATGGGGCCCGCCCCATGGCTGAAGTGGATGTTGAGTGGAATCTATTCGATTGTTTTTCTTTTTGTGATGGGACTCCTGGTAACGATCTATTGGGTCCGTCGTGATTTTTTACAGACCTTGAAAAGTCCCAGAGGTATTGTCTGGTGTATCACATTCCTCGCGATGATGGTTGGTCTTCTCGTCTGCCGAGTCAATGAGGTTCTCATATGGAAGGGAGGGGCCGATGCGATCATGTATGATCACTATGCCTCTCAAGTCCTCTCACTGGGATCCCTGGAGGCGGGAGAGAAGTATTTCAGGGTGAATCCCCCCGGGACAGTCATTCATGGATCGCAATCCTCTTCGGTCTTTTTACTTATCTTTTTGGGCAGATGATTTTCCTTGCCTCCAGGCCGTTTTCACGGTCCTTCCTCCCCCTTCTGATTATCGGCTTTCTCCTCTATGGTTACCAGACATCCTTCCTCTATTTTGACGGCAGAAATGAGAGCACAGCGAGTTTTCTTATTGTGGCCGGCCTGTTTTTTGCTTTGACACGAAAAGGGGATGTTGCGTCGGTTTTTTCAGGTCTCCTGCTGGGCCTTGCCACCACGATCCGTCCCGACAACCTCCCTTGCATCCTTGCCGTGACGGGATTCATCGGCCTTCATGGAAAGAAGTCCGGAAGAGAGCTGGCTCTCATGGTCGTTCCGATGTTGATGGCGACGACGCTGCCACTCATCCATAACCTTTATTATGGTCACACATGGGTATGGAGTTCTACTGTCGCGTGGGACTCAAACCTCCAACTGTCGCCCAAAGTCTTTTTCAAAGGTATTTTCAGCCTCGATGGAGATATCCTGTTGATGGTTGGAAAACGTATTCTGAAAGCGCTCTCTTGGACTCCATTCATGCGAGTGCCCTGGGAGACTGTCTCCCATTTATTTTCCGGTGTTTTTTTCCTCTTGAATATCGGTCTCCTCGCGCTGCTGTTAACCGCAAGGTCGCCGCGCCGCTATCTGGATATTCTTCTTGTCTGTCTCATGTTTTCACCCATTCTCTTTTGGAAAACCGGTGGTCGATTTACTTACGCTTACTTCCTTCTGGTATATTTTCTTTTCTGTTATCGGTTGTGTAGACGTCTTTCTGCTGCCAAGTTGACAGCGGCATGAAAAAAGTGAGAATTTATCTATTGCTCTTATGAAGACGATCGTTACCGGTGGAGCCGGTTTTATCGGAAGCCATCTTGTTGACCAGTTAATTGCTGAAGGTCATGATGTCGTGGTCATCGACAATTTTTCTACGGGTCGGAGGACCAATCTTGCTCATACCCGCCAGACCAAGATTGTAGAAGCGGACATTAATGATCATTTGTCTATCCGACGCTGGTTCGAAGGAGTCGATTGGGTTTTTCATTTGGCCGCGTTGGCTGATATTGTTCCTTCCATCGATCGACCAGAACAATACGTACGAAATAACGTTAACGGTACGTTTTCGGTATTGGAGGCAAGTCGAAAAGCCAAGAAATTTATTTATGCTGCATCCTCTTCGTGTTACGGGATTCCCGATCTTTATCCGACCCCGGAAACGGCGGAAATCCGCCCCCAGTACCCCTATGCGCTCACCAAGTTTCTGGGAGAGCAGTCTGTGCTCCACTGGGGATTAGTCTATAAGCTGCCCGTCATTTCACTCCGATTCTTCAATGTATATGGTCCGCGATCCAGGACCTCAGGGACCTATGGAGCCGTGTTTGGAGTTTTTATGGCACAGAAGATCCATGGTCGGCCATTTACGGTAGTTGGAGATGGGACTCAGGTTCGGGATTTTACCTATGTTACTGATGTCGCAAGGGCGATTCTCATGGCCGCTGATTCTCCCATTCGGCAGGAGGTGTTTAATGTCGCAAGCGGAGAGGTTCACAGCGTGAACGAGATTGTGGATCTGATCGGAGGAGAGAAGGTTTTCATCCCGAAGCGACCGGGAGAACCGGACAAAACCCAGGGGGATATCTCCAAGATAAGTGAAATGCTTGGGTGGCAGCCATCTGTCCCATTTGCCAAAGGAGTCCGAGAGCTTTTAAAGAATATAGACTATTGGCGAGAAGCCCCCGTCTGGACGTCAGAGGCAATCGCTCAGGCGACTGAAACGTGGTTCAAATATCTATCCTGATATCCACTAGTGTCCTGTCCTGAGTCATAAATAGATGCTAAAAAATGAGGTTGCAATCAACGTGTTGATCGAGTAGCTAGCTCAATTCACAATTCAGGTGAAGAGGTGGGTGTTTTCTTACATGGGTGCTACACAGTTTGAGAGTTATGCCAAAAATTACCGAAACCGTTTCATCGGTTTTCTTCAACAGTTAGATCTGGGGGCGGTTGCCACTGCCGCCGAAGTTTTGATGCGAGCTTGTCAGGAAGGGCGGCGAATATATTTAGTGGGCAATGGAGGGAGCGCCGCGATTGCGTCGCACTTTGCCATCGACTTTTTGAATGTGAATCGTGAGTGGAAGGGGGAAAAACCATTCAGAGTCACCAGTTTGGCGGATAATTTATCTGTCGTAACGGCCTTGGGAAACGACGAAGGTTTCGAAAATATTTTTGTAAGACAGCTTGAGAGATATTTTGAGCAAGGAGATGTCTTAATTGCAATATCTGCAAGCGGACATTCGCCTAACATCATCAATGCCGTTGAATATGCCAATCGGAAGGAGGGGATCACGGTTGGGTTAGTCGGATTTGATGGCGGGGTTCTGAAGGGACTTTGCAGGCACTTGATCCATGTCGCGACTCCTGTTGGCGAATATGGTCATGTGGAGGATTCGTTCGCGTTTCTTGATCATTTGCTAACTACGTATTTTTTTCGGATGGTTAACGATCGTTTTTTGAATCAATGCAATCAATCAAATTAAAGACAGTCGAGGAGTTGTCTCATCTGCTGGCTGAACGGAAGGGGCAGGGGAAAAAGATCGTTCTCTGCCATGGCGTCTTTGATCTGATACATCCCGGCCATATTCACCATTTTGAAGAAGCCAAACGACAGGGGGATATCCTTGTTGTGAGTATCACGCCGGACAACTTTGTGAATAAGGGGCCTGGACGTCCTGTATTTAATCAGAGATTGCGGGCCGATTTTCTGACGGCGCTTGAAATGGTGGACTATGTTACCATTAATCGATGGCCTACAGCTGTTGAGACGATTCGTTTTCTTCGTCCCGATATCTATGTTAAAGGGTGGGAGTATAGCGATGGGGAAAACGATGTGACGCAAGGGATCACGAAGGAAACCGAAGCGGTCCATAAAGTTGGGGGAGGGATCTTTTTTACTCGGGGAGATGTCTTCAGTTCTACGGAGCTTTTGAATGCTTACTTTGACGTCCATTCGCCAGAGACAAAGGAATTTCTGAGGAATTTTCGTCAAAAATACTCCGCAGAAAATGTCATCGGTTTTCTCGATCAACTTCGATCTCTGAAAGTTCTTGTGATTGGAGAGACTATCATAGACGAATATCTTTATTGCCACACGATGAACAAGTCAGCCAAAGACAACATACTTGTCAGTCGTTATCTTTATGAAGAGGCCTTTGCAGGCGGCATACTGGCTTGTGCCAATCACATGGCAGGATTTTGTGGTCAGGTTGATCTGGTCAGCGTTCTGGGGAAGGAGGATGACCGGCAGGATTTTATTCGCAGTCGATTACACTCAAAAGTGAGGCCATATTTCTTTTTTGGGAAGGGGAAAACAATCGTCAAACGAAGGTTCGTTGATCCGCAATTCGTTTCAAAACTGTTTGAAGTTTGTTACCTTCCCGATCCTGAACCAATGTCGTCATCGGCCTCTAGGATCGAGGATTTTCTCGCCACGCGTCTCCCTGAATATGATCTGGTCTTGGCGGTCGATTACGGGCACGGTTTTTTTCAGCCGGGCATAATCGGGTTGCTTTCCGAAAAGTCCTCATTTTTGGCCATCAACACGCAGACCAACAGCGCCAATCTTGGTTTTAACGTCATCACAAAATATCCGAAGGCGAACTTCATTTCTCTTTCAGAGCCAGAGATAAGACTGGCGACTCATGATCGGGATGGGTCGCTTGAGGAGAGTATAGGGGTGATTTCACGTCAGTTGCATTGTCGCCAAGTGGCAGTGACCCGGGGGAAATTGGGTTCGATCACTTACCGCGAGCCGGAAGGTTTCTTTTCGGCGCCTGTTTTTTCCAATAAAGTTGTCGACCGGATTGGGGCCGGAGATGCGTATTTGTCGATTACGGCACCTTGTGCCGTCAAAAACTATCCAATCGATTTGATGGCTTTTGTCGGTAATGCCGTCGGTGCGATGGCGGTCAATGTCGTCTGTAACCGGGAACCGGTGGCACCGGTGCATCTTTATAAATTTATAACGGCTCTCCTGAAATAACAAAATGACGGACCAACTTCAGATCGACGGCGAAAAACTTTCATATCATCCTGCTCGCGTCGCCCAGTGGGCGGAGGCTCAGGACGATTGGGAAAAAGCCAGGAAAGTCTATCCTGTTTATATAGAAGTTTCTCCGATGGGTGCCTGTAATCACCGCTGTACATTTTGCGCTGTCGACTACATAGGGTATCAGATGCGCAAACTGGATATTTTTCATTTGAAACGAGCGCTGTCTGAGATGGGCGCGGCCGGTGTCAAGAGTGTGATGTTTGCCGGAGAGGGGGAACCGTTGCTCTTTAAACCTCTTGCCGAGACGGTAGTTCATTCGGCGGCTTCCGGGCTGGATGTCGGCATTACTACGAATGCGGTGCCTCTTACGAGAACATTTTGCGAAGAGGCCTTGGGTTCTGTTCAATGGATCAAGGCGAGCGTCAATGCGGGCTCCGCGGAAACATATGCCAAGATCCATAAGACCGACCCTCGTGATTTCGAGAGGGCACTGCGGAATATGGAAACGGCTGCCGTTTTGAAGGAAAGCGGCGGTTTAAAAAAATGTCGACTCGGAATCCAAATGGTTCTTCTGCCGGAAAACGCGGGTGAGGCCCATGCTCTTGCTCAGCGCGCCAAGGAGATCGGAGTCGACTATGTTGTCATCAAACCCTACTCTCAACACCTTAAAGGGATCAGCCGCGTTTATGAAGGGATCGAGTACAGCCAGTATTACCATTTGGCTGAACATTTAGAGAAGCTTAACGACGATCGGTTTCATGTTGTTTTTAGACGTCATACCATGGAAAAGCTCCAGCAGGAGCGGTCCTACTCGGTTTGTCAGGCGACACCGTTTTTCTGGGCCTATATTATGGCGAATGGGGATCTTTACGGTTGTTCGGCCTACCTTAATGATACGCGTTTCTGTTATGGGAATATCCATGAACAGGGTTTTAGGGAGATCTGGGAGGGTGAAAAACGCAGACAAAATTTTGAATATGTTCGCAGCCAACTGGATATTTCCGAGTGCCGTACGAACTGTCGTATGGATGAGGTTAACCGTTATTTGTGGAAGGTCAGGTTTCCTCCGGAGCACATCAGCTTCATTTAAAGGATTGTTATTATGGCCTCCTTATTACTTGATATTCCATTGGCGATCGTCTCTGACCTCTACCGTTCGCTCTACTTGATTCGAAGAACAGAAGAAAAAATTGTCGAGCACTATGGAGAACAAGAGATGCGATGTCCTGTGCATCTTTCAATCGGACAGGAGGCTATTGCTGTTGGTGTTTGTACTGCCTTGAGACAGGAGGATGTTATTTTCGGAACTCACCGTTGTCATGCGCATTATCTGGCCAAGGGAGGGGATCCGGCCCTATTGTTTGCCGAGCTTTGCGGGAAAGAAACCGGATGTGCTTCGGGCAAGGCCGGTTCCATGCATCTCGTCGATGTCGCGCAAGGCATGTGGGGGGCCTCTGCCATCGTGGGAGGGTCGATCCCGCTAGGTGTCGGTGTCGCCCTTTCGGCCCAGATGACTCGATCCGGAAAAGTGGCGGCCGTGTTTTTCGGGGATGGAGCTACGGAACAGGGTGTTTTCTATGAATCATTGAACTTTGCTTCTTTAAAAAAACTTCCGGTTCTTTTTGTTTGCGAGAACAATTTTTACGCAACGTACACTCCCTTTGCCAGACGGCAGGCTCGGGACAACATTTTCGAGCGAGGAGAGAGTTTTGGAGTTCCTGGTTGTCGCGTGGATGGTTCAGACGTTCTGGAAGTTTTTCGAGCGGCGCAAAAAGCGGTTTTGCAGGCACGTCATGGCGGAGGTCCGACTTTGCTCGAGTGCCAGACATATCGCTGGAAAGACCATGTAGGCCCCGGTTGCGATCATGAATTGGGATATCGGAGCGGGGCCGATCTCCAATTTTGGAGGGAGAAATGTCCGGTCAAGCGTTTGCGCGGGTCACTTGTTGAACAAGGTTTGGATCCCTGTGTTGTTGAAGGATGGGAGAAGGGCATTGATTTCAGGATTCAAAATTCATGGGAGTTTGCTAAGGAAAGTCCTTTTCCAGTCAACAGTTCCCTTTTTCAAGGAGTGTTTTGATTCCAATGCGTGAATTGACCTTTCGAGAGGCCATAAGCGAGGCGCTTGTCCAGGCAATGCGAGGAGATCAACGGATTTTCATCATGGGAGTTGGTGTGGATGATCCAAAAGGGGCCTTTGGAACAACTTCCGATGCCCTAAAACAATTTGGTGGATCCCGAGTCTTTGACGTCCCCATTTCTGAAAATGCGATGACCGGTATTGCCATTGGGAGCGCCATGGATGGCCTTCATCCGGTGCTGGTTCATGCCCGAAATGATTTCCTGCTGCTCACAATGGATCAGCTTGTTAACAATGCGGCAAAATGGTCCTATATGACGGCAGGCAAAATATCCGTGCCAATGACCGTCCGAGCCGTTATTGGTAGAGGGTGGGGACAGGCTGCGCAGCACTCCCAAAGTTTACAGGCGCTTTTTGCACACGTTCCAGGTCTGAAGGTTGTTCTTCCTGGAGGCCCCTTCGAGGCCAAGGGATTGTTAATGTCGAGCCTGAAGGAGAAAGCGCCTGTTATTTTTCTAGAACACCGGTGGCTTTACGAAAAAAAAGACGGGGTCCCGCAAGAACCGTACTCATTACCCTTGGGGAAGGGCAGGATTCTCAGACAGGGGAAGGATATCACTATCGTGGCGATGTCCTATATGGCATGGGAATGTCGGCAGGTTTCGGTTAATCTCGCCCGTCAAGGGATAGAAGCTGAGTTGATCGATCCGATGACGGTCTCGCCTCTGGATGTCGATATTATTGTCTCGTCCGTCAGAAAAACCGGTCGATTGCTGGTTGTTGACACTTCCTTTGTATTTGCAGGAATGAGCGCGGAAATTGTTGCCTCGGTGAGTGAACGTGCCGGCCCGGCCTTGAAATCTCCCGTGCAACGTCTGGGGCTTCCTTTCGCGCCAACCCCGTGCAGTGCCGTTCTGGAAAGAGTCTATTACCCGGACACGGGAACCATTGAGCAGGCCGTACTGAGGATGCTTCAGAATGGGTCCCTTGAACATTTCAATGTCGTTTCAGGGAAGGGATATCAGGCAGAAAACCCCTCTTCGGAATGGAACGGGCCTTTTTGATGAAATTGGACGAAATTAGTGTCATTGTGCCAGCCCTCAATGAAGCGGGAAACTTGTCTCAAACGGCGGAGGCGATCTTTAATGCCGTTCATGGGTTACCGGTTTGTCTGGAAATTTTGCTTATTAACGACGGAAGTCGAGACGAAACCGGATCGTTGGCAAATCAGCTGGCGGGTCGATATTCGGAAATCAGGGTGATTCATCATTCAGAGCCAAAGGGGCTTGGTTTCTGCTATCGTGAAGGCATTCGTAGGGCCACCTATCCTCGCGTTGTGATGATTCCCGGTGATAATGAGATCGAAGAAACCTCCATTCGAAGGATGTTCGAAGCCTCCGTGATGTGCGATTCTGTACTCCTCTTCATTGGCAACACGTCAGTTAGGTCTCCTGTACGCAGGCTGATCTCCTCCTTCTATGTTCAGCTTTTGAATTTCCTCTTTGGGTTAAAGATTCGTTACTACAATGGTCCCTGCATCCTTTCAAAAGAAAGGGTTCGCGAGGTCATGCTATCGACGGATGGTTTTGGCTATATGTCGGCGATTGTTGTTCAACTTGCAAAAATGGGAGTGTCGCTTCACGAAGTCGAGATGAGACTGAAACCTCGGACGTATGGACAGACCAAATTTTTTACTTTCAGGAATATCTGGAGTGTATTAACGATGTTGGTCAGACTCTATTACAAGATTTACCTGTCACCTCAACGACGTCGATGGTATACCAACGTTAGTTGAAATTTGAGAAGAGAAAAAATCATGAGGGCTGTCAAAGAATTTCAACTAAAGACTGGACATCATCTAAGAAGATGCATTACTGAACGGCGCTTGTCTGGATAAGCGGAGCGATCAATGAGTGAAGAGATAAATATACTGGAATATGTGAGGATCATCTATCGTCGGTGGTGGATTGTTGGAACCTTTGTCATTGTGGGGCTCCTCGTTGGGGTTACTTATGCCTTAGTGTCAACTTCGTTTTATCGTGCCCAAGCATCAATTATACCGTCTGCTTCTGAAGGAAGCGGGATTGCCCTTCCTGCGGGGTTGGCAGGATTTGCCGGTGCAATGGGTGTTCCGATGGCTAATGATCCTACCAGAAGAGCGGTTACCCTTCTCGAAAGTCGCGCTCTTGCGGAATTAATTGTCAAAAAATTCGATCTCATCCCCGTTCTGTATGATATACCTGAATATCTTTCTCCGGAGGAGCGAGAGAGGGAGATAAAAAAAATTCCCCTCTATAAGGCGGCGGAATCTTTGCGGGGCATGATGAGTTTTGAGGAGGCCAGACAGGCAGGTACGGTTGAGATCGCTGCGGTTTCAGTCAAGCCGGAACTGACGGTCGATCTGATTCGCTGGTACCTTGAGGGTTTTCGAGAATTTATCAATCAGGAGTCGATGATGAAGTCACGGCACAAGCGTGTCAATTTGGAGGCTCAAATTTTGAGAAATCAGGTCGAACTGTTGGAGGCAACAAAGCTCATCAGCGATTTTTATGAAAAGACATCGATTTCGGGTGTCGATTCGAAAGTTGATGTGACAATTAACTCCTCAGCTGTCGTGAATGACACTGGAATTTCGGTTGCCTATGGTGACCAGAATGAGTCCGGTCCGGATGTTGGTGAACAATCGGATTCGTCCTCGTTCGACCTGGGGGAAATTCGGATGAAAGAAAAAAAACTGGAAGAAAGAACACGGGGTGTCATTGTCAAGGATGTCCCTCAACAGGCCTATTTAGAGTATCTTATGGGGAGATTGGCGCTTTTGAGGCAACTTCAGGGAACCTTGGTTCAGCAGTACGAAAATACCAAGGTGGAGGAAGCCAGCGCCATAGCCGGTTTTTCTCTCCTCGACGCGCCGTCCCTCCCGGCTCGGCCCTGGAAACCGAATCGAACTATGGCTATTAATGTTTCTTTGTTGTCATCGTTTTTCCTTTCTCTATTCGTTGTTTTGGGATGGGAGTATATCCACCGCTTGAGAGTGGGAGAGCGACACCTATGAAATTTAAAAGTTCCTGGATAAATAGGTTTCTTGCTTCTCTTGTTCTTGTTTCATTTCTCTTTTCTGTTGGGGTAAGCGACGTGTTGGCTCAAACGAAAATCCCGACCGAGAGTGGTGGTGGTGCCGATGCGGCCTCCGGATTAAGCTTTCGCGAAAAAAGCATTCCTCCTCCTCCGTCACCGTTTCTTCATGGGGGTGGGACAGCTGGCGTGCCTCAGATTTCTTCGCCGATGGGCGGAGGAATGGGCGCTCCCCCTGTTCTTTTTTATCAGGTTCACGTGCTTGGGGAGGTGACTTATCCGGGGACTTATCGGGTGATGGCCTCAACACGAATGGCTGAACTGGTTGGGATGGCCGGCGGAGTGACTCCACTTGGGTCCGATAGACGAGTCGAGTTGCGTCATGAGAAGCAACAAAAAACCTATGATCTGCTTCAATTCAAGATTTCGGCTGATCTCTCTCAAAATCCTTATGTTCAGGATAACGATATCATCTTTGTGCCACTTAAAAGAAAAACGATTCGTATTGTTGGAGCTGTCAAGAGGCCCGGTGAATACGAGATGGTTCGTGAGACATCTATTGACGATGTGGTTCGTTTGGCCGGTGGATTTACTGTCGGCTTTCTCGTGGAAGACGGAATTCATATAATTCGTTTTGAGGGATCACAGCGACAAGTTATTAAATTGGAACCTTCTTCTAGTGATTGGAAAAAATTCGATATCCAGGGGGGAGATGTTATTTATATTCCAAATGTTATTACCAAGAAGAACAGGTTTGATTTCGGTTTGCCCAAGCTCCCGGGAGACAATATTTTTTATCCGTCTTTTGAAGACAGGGTTTTTGTCGTCGGTGCCGTGAACGAAGCGGGCGCCTATCCCTTTAATCCTTACTACACGATCTCTCAATACTTGAGTCTGGCAGCTGGAAAAACGCTCATGGCAAAGAGAAAGCTCTATGTCGTTTCTCCAGACGGCAAGCGTGTCAAGGTGAAGAAAGGCAAAGAAGAGGGCATCGTCATCAATCCGGGGGATACGATCATTGTGCCGGAAAAGAGATTCGACTCTGAAGGGTGGCTGAGCCTCTTCATGACGATCACCAATTTTACTACGAGCATGATCTTTACGATCGTGGCACTCTCGCGACTTTAAGAATTTCTTTTCATCTCATCCCGGTATTGAAACCAGATCTGACCATAAGGATGGCTCTTGTGGTTTTCGTACCACGGTCCGCCTTCCGTATAGTGAATCAACTTCGTTGATTCATCATACCTCTCCAGAACATTCCAGCTCTTTGGGATTTCTCCGATAAACTGATCCGAAATCGGTTCAAACCGATGAAGCCAGCTTGCTGGCTTCATCTCCACATCCTCCTTCGACCAACAGGTCAATCGTTTACAATTTAATAGCATCAGGCTGGACCAGTTCTTCCGGGGGTAGTTTGTCTGGGGTCGTCCATCCAACTTGATTGCTACTTCCGAATGGTAGTTATGTTTGACGACCCGGAGCCAATAGGAATCAAGATCCAGGTCAAACAACTCGTTGATATCGGAGAAACAGAGCATGTCGTTATCCATAAAGAGTGCCTTTCCTTTGAAACCACAGAGATAAGGCACCAAGAAACGTGTATAGGTAAATTCTGTTGTGGCGAGCGGGTCTTTTTCTCTTCGGAATCCTGTTTTTGCAACAATATCCTTCAACCTAAGGGGATTAATTTCCACCGGTCTTGAGGCATGTTTTTCTATCGAGTATTTCAGAACGTGGTAAGCAATTTCCGAACCAGGATCAAATCCGATAAAGATTTTGTTTTTTTCCACCATGACTACACAACACCTGCTTTCAAAATATCATTCAGATGAATGACCCCTTCCACGTGTTGATCGGCGTCAACAACTACAAGGGCCGCAATTTCGTGACACTCCATTAACTGGACCGCCTTGGCAGCCAGGTGATGCTTGTAAGTTGTTTTTGGGGCTTGAGTCATAACATCACGGGCCTTTAGGTGAGAAAAATCGGTTGTCTTTTCCAAGAGACGCCTCAGATCACCATCGGTGATTACTCCCGCAAGCCTTCGATCATGATTAAGCACCGAGGTCATCCCCAGCCTCTTGGCGTTCATCTCCGTGATAACCTCTTTCATCGGTGTCTCTTCGTAAACAATCGGAAGATCCGATCCTCCCCTCATCAGATCCTGTACCTTGGTCAATAATTTCTTCCCCAACGTTCCTCCGGGGTGAAAGAGGGCAAAGTCTTCTGCCTGGATCCCCCTCTTTTCTAACAACGCAACCGCCATTGCATCTCCCATCGCGAGGGCTGCCGTGGTGCTAGTGGTTGGGACAAAACCGATCGGAGCCGCCTCTTCACGAACACTGACGTTCATGACGATGGTACTTGTCTTGGCTAGCGTGGAATGTTCATTTCCAACAAGGCAGATGAGAGGGAGATCCATTCTCTTGATGGAGGGGAGTAGTTTAAGGATTTCTTCGGTTTCTCCGCTGTTGGAGAGGGCGAGAACGACATCTCCCTTCGTCAGCATGCCAAGGTCGCCATGGCTTCCTTCAGCGGCATGAAGAAAAAAGGAGGGAGTGCCTGTGCTGGCCAACGTGGACGAGATTTTTCGGGCAATAATTCCCGATTTGCCAACTCCTGTCACCGCGACTCTTCCTTTGCAGCGAAAGAGAATGTCAACGGCCTCGCAAAAGTTGGCATCAATCCGGCCTCTCAAGTCCTGAATCGCCTTGGCCTCAATTTCCAGGACCCTTCGCCCACTTGTTATGATGGTATCATTTTTCATCAGTTCACTTTCCTCTTACAACGGCATAAACGGTTTTCAGTTTTTTTAGAAGCGCCGGGGCGTCACTTAAACGTAGCATATTTGTTCCATCGGAAAGGGCTCTTACCGGATCTGGATGGATTTCCATAAAAAAACCATCACAACCAGCCGCCACTGCTGCCAAAGAGAGTGTTGGAATGAATTCCCGCTGACCATCTGTTGAGGTTCCGTTTCCACCAGGGAGCTGAACGCTATGCGTGGCATCAAAGATCACCAGACAGCCGGTCTTCTTCATGATTGGAATTGAGCGCATATCGGACACCAGATTGTTGTAACCAAAACTTGTTCCCCGATCTGTCAACAGGACCTGGCTATTGCCTGTGGAACGAACCTTTTCAACCGCCTGTTCCATGTCCCAGGGGGCCATAAATTGACCTTTTTTGATATTCACCGGCTTTCCCGTACGACCAGCGGCGAGTAACAGATCGGTTTGACGACAGAGAAAGGCGGGAATTTGAAGAATATCAATAATCTCTGCCGCGGCCCGAGCCTCTTCCGGATGATGGACGTCAGACAGTATCGGGACACCAAATGTTTTCCTGACTTTTTCCAAGATTCGGAGCCCCTCTTCGATCCCCGGTCCCCGGAACGACTTGACAGAAGTCCGATTCGCTTTGTCATAGGAGGACTTGAAAACATAGGGGATCCCCAATTCGTCTGTCAGACGTACCATGGATTCTGCGACCTGCAACGCCAGATTTTCGCTTTCCAGGACACAGGGACCTCCAACAAGAAAGAGACTTTCTCCCAAAATGACTCTTCGCTTTTCTGTGTTAAGAATAATTGTCATTGTTGTGAAAGAAGAAGGGAGGCTTTCTGAAGATCCTCTGAGGTATCAACCTCAACGACTGATTGGGACGTTGAAAATACACGGATGGGATAACCATTTTCGAGTGCTCGAAGCTGCTCCAAGGATTCTGCTTTTTCAAGCGGTGAGGGGGGGAGTTGGCTAAAGAGAGGAAGAAACTGACGCTGAAAGATATAGACTCCAATATGTCTGAAAACTTGGGTCTGTTTTCCATCTCTGGCAAATGGGATAGGAGACCTGGAAAAATAGAGTGCCATCCCCTTTAAATCGGTTACCACCTTGACCAGATTTGGATTCTCAATTTCGGTTGGATCGGACAGGTCACTTTTGAGGGTCCCCATCGGGGCGGTCTGACCCGGTTCACAAAAGCCCGAAATCAAGGTGTCAAGTGTTGCAGGTTGAATCAGCGGAAGGTCCCCCTGGAGGTTGACAACCACTTCGGCTTGATATTTCGCGTTGACCTCGGCCACTCGATCTGTACCGCTGGTGTGACGCGATGAGGTCATGATGACATGGCCATCAAATGACTGGGCTACTTTGAAAATCCTTTCATCATCAGTTGCTATCACAACCTCGTTGGCCAGTTTTGCCTGCCTGGCCCTCTCATAAACATGCTGGACCATCGGTTTTCCACAAAGGTTGGCGAGGGGTTTTACAGGTAGGCGTGTTGAACCGTAACGTGCCGGAATAACTATCAAAGTTTTAAGAGCCCTCATGGAGGAGACTATATATAAGCGGCGGTTTAGGGGGAGTCAAGTTGCCATCATTTTATGGGACTGTTGAAAAATGCCATCTGCTGCGTTCCCCTCGTCGCCGGCTCCTCGACGTACCCTCAAGTACGCCTGCGTCGCGGCTCCTCGGGGTGCCTTTAATCATATTGATCTTAAGCTAAACCATCCATATTAAAAACCATTTATATGTGAAAAGGAGGATATAACTATGAGTTTGGCTACCAGTGTAGGCTCGGTGCAGAAAGAGGTTATTACGGGAAGAATTGACAATATTACCCGCATTCCTCCGAAGTATAGGAGTGTTACACCTCCATGCCCCAAAAGTGTTAAGATTGAATTGACGGCACGTTGTGATTTCCAGTGTTTTTTCTGTGCGACCAGCTTTAGACTGCGCGAAAAGGGGGATATTGACTGGGATTTATTGTGCCGACTCCTTCGTGAGATGCGAGCGGCAGGTGTCGAAGAGATAGGAATGTTCTATCTCGGTGAGTCTCTTCTTTACAAAAAACTAGCCGAAGCGATTGCCTATGCCAAAAATGAGATTGGATATCCTTATGTTTTCTTAACCACCAATGGGAGGATGGCTACTCCGGAGAGGATTAAGGCCTGCCTCATGGCGGGTCTCGATAGCTTGAAATTTTCCTTTAATTGGTCAGGACCCGAGCAGTGCAAGGAAGTGACGGGTGTTGATGCCTTTGAAACCGTTGTTCGGCATATCCGTGAAACATGGGAAGTGCGGGATCAGGTAGAGAAGGAGACAGGTCACAGGTGCGGTTTATATGCCTCTTCGATCCAGTACGATGGAGAGCAGCTGAAACGAATGGAGAACGCCGTATTGCAGATCAAGCCTTATGTCGATCAACACTACTGGCTTCCTCTTTATTCGCAGGCGGGACTTACTGGTGGTGCTAAGGATACACAGCCCGTTGCCGGCAACATTGGGAGGATAGGAGCGCTGAGAGAGCCTCTTCCCTGCTGGTCTCTTTTCACGGAAGGGCATATTACCTATGATGGACGACTCTCTGCCTGTTGTTTTGATCATGATGGGCGCTTCAACATGGGGAATTTGAATGAGATCTCCTTTATGGAGGCCTGGCATAGTAAGCCGTTTCAAAAACTCCGTCAGGCCAATCTTCGAGAAGATGTGGCAGGGACCGCCTGCGAAAAGTGTATCGCTTATTGCTAGCGTTAGTTACACCACCAATACCTTCAGAGGGCTTGCGATCAGCGCAGAGATTGGGGTAGTGAAGTGGCCGATGCCCGATTATTCCACCATTACCGAACTTCCGGACAGTCTCGTTATGCCGATCCAGATTCGGCGGACCTACAGTCGGTACCTGTTTGGCTCTCTCTATTGTGAGGGGAAGGATGTTCTGGAGGTCGCTTGTGGGGGGGGGCAGGGGTTGGGGCTCCTTGCCAAAAGGGCGAGAAAGGTTGTCGGAGGGGATTATGAAGAAAAGAACCTTGCCTATGCCCGGCAGACTTACAAGGGGCAAGGGAAGATAGAGATCGTATCGCTGGATGCCCATGACTTGAAGTTGCCGGACAGGAGCTTTGATGTTATTTTGCTCTACGAAGCGATCTACTATCTCCATTCGCCCGAAAAATTTTTACAGGAGTGCCGCCGTGTTTTAAGGCCTGGAGGAGTCCTGATCCTTTGTACTGCCAACAAGGACTGGCCTGATTTTAATCCAAGCCCCTTTAGCCATCGCTATTTTTCTGTGCCCGAACTGAACCGATTTCTTGGCGAGAACGGTTTTCGTCCAAAATTTTATGGGGCGTTCCCCGATGATCCAGCGGAGGGGAGTCGGCTGCGCTCTCTTATCAAGAAGGTCGCCGTGAAGCTCCACCTGATTCCCAAAACCATGAAGGGAAAGGTCTTGCTCAAGAGGCTCTTTTTTGGGGGGTTGGTGAAGCTGCCTTGGGAACTGAAGGAGGGGGATGCGACCTATGAGGAGCCTGTGGCATTACCTGCGGACCAGGTTGACACGGTTCATACCGCGCTATACGCTGTCGGGACTTCAGTATGATAATCAAGAAAAACATCCCCTTTTTCCCCTATCAGGCATTCTTTGGCTCACGCGATAAGGAGTTTACGGAGGTTCTCCAGGATGTCTTAAGGCGAGGGGCCTTTATTCTTCAAAAAGATCTGGAGGAGTTTGAAAAAAATCTTGCCCGTTACCTGGGCGTGAAACATGCCCTGGGAGTTGCCAATTGTACGGATGGATTAGTAATTGCCCTGAAGGTGGCGGGGATTCAGCCAGGGGATGAGGTGATCCTCCCATCGCATACGTTTATTGCGACCGCCTCCGCGATCCATCTCGCGGGTGGAGTTGCCGTTCCCGTAGAGTGCGCCGAAGACCACCTGCTTGATCCTGAATCGGTGGAGTTGGCGGTGACATCACGGACCCGTTTTTTGATGCCGGTTCAACTCAACGGGAGGACCTGCCGGATGGATCGCCTTCAGAAGATAGCGGACCGGAACGGCTTGCAGATTGTCGAAGACGCAGCCCAGGGGCTTGGATCGAGCTATAAGGGGCGATACGCGGGCACGTTTGGTGTTGTCTCGGCCTTCAGCTTTTATCCGGCGAAGATCCTCGGCTGTTTTGGAGATGGCGGGGCGGTTGTGACGAATGATGATCGCCTTGCGGAGATCATTTATGCCATGCGGGATCACGGCCGGAATCGCGAGGGGAGGGTGATTTGTTGGGGCACCAACTCACGTCTTGATAACGTTCAGGCGGCTATTTTGAATTATCAGTTTCAGTACTATGCCGAGACGGTTCGTTGTCGTCGTGAGGTCGCCTCTCTTTATACGAATTGCTTGAAGAATATTTCCGAGCTTCTTCTCCCCCCTGCCCCTGACAGTGATCCGGACCATTTTGACACCTTTCAGAATTATGAGATTGAGGCCGAGCGTCGTGATGAGCTCCGGGCCTACCTTAAAGAGGTCGGTGTTGGGACGCTTGTCCAGTGGGGAGGGACGGCGGTCCATCAGTTTCGAGAACTGGGATTTAAGCAGAATCTGCCTAAGACAGACCGGTTGTTTACCCGTTGTTTGATGTTGCCTATGAATACCTACCTGACCAACGAAGAAGTTACTTATATTTGTGATCGGATTCTGGAGTTTTATTCCCATCGTCGTTGATTTCATGCAATCACTCTCATCAAAAGAATTGTCAAAACGGATTCGTCTCCACGCCCTCCGTATGACGAGCCGAGGAGGGAGCTCCCATATCGCTTCAGTCCTTTCCATGGCGGATCTGCTGGCGGTTCTTTACGGCGAGATTCTGAATCTGGATCCTTCTAATCCCCAATGGGCCGATCGGGACCGATTCATTTTGAGCAAGGGGCATGGGGGCGCCGGTGTCTATGCCGCTTTGGCAGAAAGAGGTTTTTTCCCCGTGGAACAGCTCAAAACTCACTATCAGGATGGTGCCTTATTGAGCGGTCATGTCTCTCATAAAGGAATTCCAGGGGTGGAGGTTTCAACAGGATCTCTGGGGCACGGTCTGTCGATTGGCGCCGGAATGGCGTATGCGGGGAAACTCGATGGGCGAAAGCACCGCGTTTTTGTCCTCTTGAGTGACGGTGAGTGCGATGAGGGATCAATTTGGGAGGCGGTTCTTTTTGCCTCGCATCACCATTTGGATAACCTCGTTGTTGTTATCGACTATAACAAGATCCAGAGCCTCGCCTCTGTCTCCGAGACATTGGAACTCGAGCCGTTCGCGGATAAATGGAAGAGTTTTGGGTGGGCCGTTTACGAGGTGGAGGGGCATGACCATGAAAAAATCAGGGACCATTGCCTGAAGATTCCGTTTCAAACCGGTCGTCCGAGCTGCCTGATCGCGCATACAACGAAGGGGAAGGGGGTCTCCTTTATGGAAAATTCTGTTTTATGGCACTACCGGACTGCCCGAAATGAGGAGTTCGAAAAGGCGTTGAAGGAACTTGAAGGAGAGGCATGAGGGATCATTTCATTAAAAGACTGACTGAACTTGCCGCTAAAAATCCAAAGATCCTCTTGATCACGGGTGATCTTGGTTTTGGTGTATTCGAGGAGTTTGCCAGGCGGTTTCCGAAACAGTATCTCAATGCAGGGGTAGCAGAGCAAAACATGTCGGGACTGGCCGCCGGTCTGGCATTGGAGGGGCGTACGGTTTTTACCTATTCGATTGGCAATTTTCCCACATTGCGTTGCCTGGAACAGATTCGTAATGATATCTGTTATCACCAGGCCGATGTGAAGATCGTTTCGATTGGAGGCGGCTTCAGTTATGGGGCCCTTGGATTTTCGCATCATGCCACAGAGGATTTGAGTATTCTTCGGGCCCTGCCGGAGATGACAGTTGTTGCTCCGGGGGATGATTGGGAGGCGGAGGAGGCAACCGAGGCCCTCGCTCGTCAAGAAGGGCCAGGTTATCTCCGTTTGGACAAATCGTCTGCTGGTCATACCGCTCGAACGGGGGAGACGTTTGAAATTGGACGGGGTCGTGTTTTGCTGGAAGGGGATGATTTTACACTTGTCTCCACGGGGGGCATCTTGGGTGTCGTCCTGGAGGCCGCCAAAAAATTAGTTCATGAAGGGATAAAATGCCGCGTGATCAGTCTCCATACATTGAAACCTCTGGATACAGAGATTCTTCTAAAGTCGGCTCGTGAAACGGGTGGCATCATGACGGTAGAAGAGAATACCGTGACCGGTGGATTGGGTGGGGCAGTTGCGGAGGCCTGTCTCGAGGGAGGTGTTCCCCCAGCACTCTTTTATCGGATCGGTTTGAGAAACAGTTTTGCAACGATTGTTGGTAGTCAATCTCATTTAAGGCGATGCTACGCCATGGATGAGCAGACGATTGTTAAAAAGGCTATTCAATTTCTTGGATTTAAAAGAAAAATATCAAAAAAGGGAGCTGCGCTATGAAATACCTTGTCACCGGTGGTGCTGGTTTTATCGGGTCTCACATTGCGGAACGTCTGGTTAAAGAGGGAGAGAGGGTCCGCGTTCTGGACAATCTCGATGCAGGCAAGATGGAGAATTTGGCCCCCTTGGGTGATCGAGTGGAGTTTATCAAGGGAGATATTCGTTCTCGGGAGGATATTAAAAAGGCCGTTCAAGGGATTGATTACATCCTTCATCAGGCTGCCTTACGGAGTGTTCCGAAGTCAATGACCCGGCCGATCGAGTATCACGAGGTAAACGTGACAGGGACTTTTAACCTGCTTAACGAAGCGAAAGGGGCAGGCGTGAAGAAGGTTGTTTTTGCCTCTTCGAGTTCCATCTACGGGGTTACGGACAAGTTTCCTCAAAAGGAAGGATCGGAGGCAATGGCCGTTTCTCCCTACGCCCTGACGAAAAAATTAGGTGAGGAATATTGCCAATTCTATTCCTCCGTTTTTGGTCTTCCGACCGTCTGTCTCCGCTATTTCAACGTCTTTGGTCCGCGTCAAAGCCTGGATGACGACTATGCGGTCGTTATTCCAAAGTTTATTACCTTTCTATTGCAGGGGAAACGGCCTCCCATTTACGGGGATGGCACTCAATCGAGGGATTTTACTTTCATTGCGAACGTTGTTGATGCGAATCTGGCTGCTTTGCGTTCAGATGTGGGACGTGGTGAGGCAATTAATGTTGCGTGTGGTGACTCCCACAGTGTGCTCTCCTTGGCAGAACAGATTGCCAAGCTGGCGTTGGTTAATGGGATCAAACCGGAGTATCTACCTCCTCGTCCAGGAGATGTGCCAAAGACACAGGCCGATATTACACGCCTCCGAAAATTGCTCGGCATTACACCCCGTATCTCTTTTCAGGAAGGTTTGAGGACGACTATCCAGTGGTTCCAGACCCAAAAAGCAGCCTAAAAGGGAAATTTCGTTATCGTAAGCTCGAGTTGCGCCATCCAATGGTCTTGATCGTGGTTTTGTTGAAAAAGGGCATTCCAGGCATGTTCGTAGCCAATCATCAGTTTCGAAGCTAGTCCTTCCCTCTTCCCACAATATCAATATTCTCCCCCCCTGCGGTGATTGTCAAAAAACGGTCACTGTCCCGCCTCTCATAGGCGAGTCCAGAAGTTAGCAACAGCCCCTCCCTCAAATCCCACCGGATTTTTCCATAAGCTCCATCACTGTCAGGACCTAAGGGATCTCCCAAAAGTCTCCGATTCAGGCTGTGTCCTGACGTATAAAGACTATGCCGATAGGCGATTGCGGGTAGATGTTTGTATTCGATTCGCAGGTCGACGGTTCCCGAATCGGTCCAGTAGGGGAGATAAAAACCTGTCAGGTACATCGCCTCGTCCTCAAAAAGGACTTCACTATCGGAGATAGTATCATCGAAAGCGCCCTCTGCGTAGAATGAGGCGTTTCGAAGAAACGGGAGCAACCAACGTATTTCAATACTGAAAAGCCGATTAGTGTCGGCCTCTCCCCCCTTGTTGCCAAGGAAGGCCGGGAAGACTCCTGTGAATTCGCTTATTGCATCAAAAAAGCCGGGAGCATTGGATCCTTCCCCTCCCATGAGGACCAGATGGTTCACGGCGATTTCGAAGAATCGTACCGGTTTGAACGCCAACTTGTAACCGGTCAGAAAAGGTCGTGGGATGTCTTGTTCCGGTCCCAGATTGGCAACGAATAGTTGGAACGAGGTAGGGCCGGCGTATTGGAGAAGGGAGGGGAGATAAAGAGGTGATTCAGTTCCGGCTCGAATCATATCAAGGGGGCGGGCATTGTTGGAGAGCAGGAGACCGCCATGCTCCCCCTGTCCCCATGCGATATTCTCTCTCCCAACTTGAAGAAAAAATTTTCGATAACCTGCCTTTCCGTAAAGTCGGTGAACAATGACATTAGCTTCATTACCTGTGGAATGAGGCAGGAGCGCCTCGAAACGCGGATTGGCAAGGACTGAAAAGTAGGGAGAAAGGCGGGCGGTGTGAACCGTTTCCAGAGCGGCGGTCTGTCCCTCGGCAAAATGGCGTCCTTCACTGAAATTTGTGAGTGGAGCGACCGTGGCATCGATGGAACCGAGGCCGTTGTTCACCGGGATTGGTGTGGGAGGGTTGTCGAGCGAGGTGAACCCAACGGTTGCTGATTGGATTGGATCTATTGTAAGCGGTCGCGGATTCTCTATGTCAAATCTCTTCTTGAGCCTTTTGATGATCGCCTCGACAAAGGAGGGCGGCGCGGTCTTGTCCCATCTTTTCTCTGCCTCCTGGACCATTCTGGCAATCTCTGCTTCGCTCCAGGGTCTGTAACCGTAGAGGGCATCTTCTATGAGACCAGCGGCGATCAGTTTGTCGATGTCACGATAGGCATGATCGTCGAGTGGGAGATTAGGGGTGCTATAACCTTGAGATTCGGGAGCCAGAAAAAGGATTGAGACAACGATACCGAAGAGGAGGATTCTATTCACCCATTCACCCGTTCGCCGATTCACTAACCGTTTCTTGGGTTGCCAGCTCCCGTTCTCGGAGTCGTAGGCAGCTCTTCTTTCTCTTTTGAAGAACATCCAACAGAGATGGAAACCAAAACAGCGTAGTTATAGCGCAGCAGGAAATTCCGAGACAGCAGAGTGTGCCAAAGGAGCGGACCCCGCCCATATTGGCAAAAATGAGGGAGCCGAAGCCGATGAGGGTCGTCAGGGCGGAGCCGACAATCGGCTGAAAGCTCTTTGTATAAACCTCGCCAAGTTTCAGGTGGGGCTCGGAGCGGACACGCTCATAGAAATGGATGGTGTAGTCATCTGCGGTTCCGAGGATAATCGGCAGGGCAGCCAGATTGATGATGTTAAAAGGAATCCCCAGAACTCCCATCCAGCCGAGCGTTGCCAGGAGCCCGACCCCTAACGGGATAAAGGCGGTGAGTGTTGAGGAGATTGTCCGGAAATTGATCAGGAGTGCTCCCAGAATAGTGAGCAGGGCAAATCCGATCACATATTTCCCCTCGCGCGAAAGCATTTTGACGATTTCATAGAAGAGAGTTGATTCCCCCGACGCATGAAAGGGGCCTGAGCAGTCGGGACACTGTGCCTCCCGGACCTCTTCTACAAATCTCATGAGTTTTTCGCTCTCCTGTATGCTGAAGTTCGGGAAGATGAAGACCATCCTTCCCAGGCCCCCCTCGCGATCGCTGAATTTTTGTGTGATCTGAACCGGCAGGGAATCGAGTCTGATTTTTTCCGGCCTCAGCATAATCTTGAAATCCTCATAGGCACCGCGTTCTTCAGGCCCAAGCCTTTGGAGGATGGCGGAGGTGAAAAGGGAGCGGATCTCGCGTACTATTTTGATCTTTTCCTCCTGATCCTCCGGCACGAAATCCTGGAGGGAGAGGACCGTTTTGAAGGTGGTTCCGATAGAAGAGGCCCGCTGTTTTTTCTGGACCTCTCGAAGGGACGAGGCGAGTCGTGGGGCATCCTCGGGCACCGTTGTTAGAACCACTTCGGGATTTACGGTGCGATTAAAAATGGTGTCCACCTGCTGATCCAGATTTTTTGTCTCCTGTTCCCCCAGAATTTTGTTCAGGTCGTAATCAAACCGGACTTGCGGAATCATGATGAGCGGAAGGAGGAGCAATAGGGAGCTGGCTATAAAGGTATATTTTGAGAAGACCCATTGGGCGGAGAAGGAGAATCTTCTCTCTGTCTTGAGGAATCCGGATTTGGAGGGGAACCACTTTTCGGTCAGGAGGACGAGAGGGGGAAATAGGAAGACAAAGGCGACCACGCAGAGAATGATACTGATTCCGGCAATGATCCCGAGTTCAAAAAAGGCCTTGAACCGACTGAGAGAGAGGGCCAGGAACGCGGCGGATGTTGTGAAAGAGGCGGCGGCAAACGGCCGCCCCAGATGTTCGACCGCCTCAGAGAGGGCCTCTTCAACAGACCTCCCTTCCTGTCGGTGGCGTTTCCATTCTGAGAAGATATGGATGCCGTAATCGGCTGCCAGTCCCAGAACAATAGCACAGGCGGAGGCGCTAAAGAGATTAAGTGAGTGGAAGATCCAATAGGCGACTCCGAGTGTCCAGCTGAGACTCACGATCAGAGGCAGACTGATGAGAAAGACCGGTCTCAAACCTCGGAAGTGAAAAATGAGATACAGGATCGCCCCCAGAAGAGAGATGAAAGAGAGGAGCGTGGCATCTCTCTCAAGGATTGTCCGTTGAGTTAATGCCTTAATGTAGGGACCGGTGAGACGGACCGATAGGCCCGGGTCGTACTTCTGAGGATTCAAGTCCGCGATGATCCGGTTTAGATCCGAAACAAACGGTTCTGTTTTGCTAATTTCCGTGGCTCTCCAGTCGGGCTTGATCAGGGAGACAAAAAGTGTTCCTTCCTTGTTTTGATACCGGTGGGTTCCGCCGAGATAGGATTGATATTCCTCTCTGAGTTTTGTGAATTCCCCCGAAAGGTCAGTGGAATTTTCTTCCAGGTCAATAAACAGGTTTGTCTTTTTTAATTTTTCCTGACTGATCTGTCTCTGTATCTTATCTTTCAGGTGGGCTAATTCCTCTGCCGTGAGATAAAGGAGACCGTTCTTTTTAATAAATTGGTGTGGTGGCTCATCGTCGATGTATCGGATCCCTTTGTGTCGTGAGACCGCCTGCCGCAAGTCGCCTAAAAACCGGTCTGCTGCCTCGGCGTTTTTGCTTTCGGTGGCCACGACAATAAAGCTCGCACCGCCGACGATTCGATCCAGTTCTTTAGCCTGGATAACGGCCGGATGATCATCGGGGAGGAGATCGCTAAAGCTGCTTCGAATCTCAATTTTTTTTGCCGCCAGGACCGAGAAGGTGGTTATGAGAAGACCGAGCAAAAGGACGACCACCGGATGACGAAGTGTGATCCTGGCTAAGCCCTTTAATAGGGATGAGAAAATGATCATAGGAACCTGCTATAGTATTTCAACTTTTAGCGGATACGACTGTACCCGCTAAAAGTTAGAAATACTTATGGTTTATCAACAAAAATGTACTAACCAAAAGCTGATCAAGGAATAAAAAGCACCCGCCAGCAGATCGATAATATAGTGGTGGCGGAGGTAGACGGCTGAGAACCAGACAAGCGCAGCGAAGCAATAGAAAGGGATCACCCCCTTTTTGAAAACCTTGTGGGCAAAAAGGATGACGAGTACCGGAAATCCGGCGTGCATGGAGGGGATTGCCCCAAAGACCCAGGCACTCCTGGCATAGAGGTGCTCAAAATACGGTATTCCAATCCATTGATCAAAATAAACAAGGCCCGCCACATTTCCTGGGATCGTCCAGTCACCCGGGACGAGGCCGTATTGTTCCACGTACCAAGGGGGTGCGACCGGGAGCAAAATGTAGGTAAGAAAGGCAAGCAGGTTTACGAGCAGGAAGGCCCAGGCAAAGTGTTTTGAGAGAGGACGATGTTTAAACCAGGTCCAGAGAAAAAAGCCGATCGGGACAACGACATGAAGGGAATAGGTGATGGCCGTCAGTAGATCGAGCGGAAGAGAGTGGTGTGAGGCGAAATATTCGTTCGGGATGATACGGGTTCCATGATAGGAAAATCCGAAGAGGCTCTTTTCGAGCTCATACGGCCAGATAACATGAATCGGGCCGGTCCAGGATTTTGGAATGGCACGGAGAAAATCGTAGAGAACCCCAAAAAGGGCTAATGGCAGGAGATCAAGGATCAACTGCCGGCTCTTCTGATGGGCATAATATCCCGTCAAAAGAAGACCGACAATAAAAAGATGTTCTGTGCCGACCCCGAACAGGAGTTGTACGGAGAGAAGATACAACGCAGCCAAGATGAAAGGGAGCCGCTTCATGTTACGAAAAGAGCCTCAGGGCTTCCGGAAGGACCTCCAGATGGAGCGGCAAGGTCCCGATCTGTTCCCCATCAATATCGAGAGGGACAGGAAAGGACGAGTTAATCTCAACCCTGCGGCCACGCCGCATAGTGACCTGTGGAAGATGATCGAGTTTCCCCGCATACAGGGCCGGGAGTACAAGTGGCAATCGGGTGGGAGAGAGGTCGCGGACAAGGGTGATGTCAATGAGACCGTCCTCAAGATTGGCGTGTGGGGCAATCCGCATCCCCCCACCAAAGCATTGGCCGTTTGCCAATGCGATCAGGAGGGCCTTTTCTCTCCAACCTCTTTCGCCATCAACAACGATCTCCATCTCATGACACTTGCGATGACGATACGCTTGCAAGGTGGCCAGAAGATAGGCGGCGCTCCTTCCAAAGAACCTTCGCGAGGTATGGAGTCGCTCCAGGACATCAGCTCCCAAGCCGGCATCAACAATGTTTAAAAAAATTCTTTTCTCTTGTTTTCCCTTTAGAGTGAATTCAATTTTACCGACATCGATTTTCCTTGTCTGACCCTGTTTGAGGGTTGCAACCTGATGGAACGGATCGTTCGGAATCTTCAGGCTTTTGATAAAGTCGCTGCCGGTTCCCATGGAAAGAATACCCAAAACAGGCCGGTGCCTCTCATCGATTTGAAATAGGCCATTGGCGACTTCATGGATCGTTCCGTCTCCGCCACAGGCAATGACCCTCGAGAAGTTTGCAGTCTTACCAGCTATTTTCTGTCCCTCCCCCCGTTTCTTGGTAACCTTTATTTCAAAAGATCCGAGGGCCTCTTTAAGACGGGGTTCGAGAGTTGGCCAAAGCGCCTTTGCGCGCCCCCCACCGGCTGTGGGATTGATGATGACAAGGGATTTGCTCATGACAGTAGATCCAGAAGCCCCATGACTTTTATTTTCGGATCGATTGCCTTGAACCGGCAGGCACATTCGGGTGAGGCGGTGACTAAAACCGAGGCGCCGGTTCTCTTGAATTCTTCGATACGGTTCATGGTGATTTGTCTGGCTGTATCGGGAGATGAGATTGGCAAGAGTCCTCCCGCGCCGCAACAGGAACTGTTCGCTCGATTTGTAAAAAATTCAACCGGCTCGACACCGGTTGCTGCTTTGATGAACTGACGGGGTGGATCATAAATCCCTCGAGCCCGACCCAGATGACAGGGATCGTGATAGGCAATCCTTTGACCTGCCCTAAGCTCTGGCAAAGGGTGAAGGGAGGTTGGGGGGATTTTTATTTTCTCCACAACATGATAAAACCGCGTTGAAAACCGGAAGCCCAGTTGACGATATGTCACATCGATTGTTTGCAGGCAGGTCGGCGATCCGACAATCACCTCCCGGTACTTTTGAAAGGCATGGATGTTGATCTCGGCAATCTCCCTGAAATTCTCGATGTCCCCCGCAGCATAGAGTGGATAGCCACAACAGAGGATCGGTTCGTGGAAGAGTTCGAGGTCGATCCGACACTTTCGAAGAAGTACAAGGGCATGCGCCGTCGATTTTGGAAAATGTTGGATCTCGGAGCAACCTGGAAAGTAGGCGATCTTTTTTAGTGGCGTGGAGAATTCCCTTGGTAATAGCGATTTCATTTTTTTCTGGAGATCAATCCCAAAGGGATTGCTGAATTTTTGGAACTGTTCCGCATAAGTGAGTATGGAGGGAGGCGCCACTTTGGCCGCAAACGCCTTCGCGCGATAATGGAAAAGGGTTTCGGGGACCGGGTTGTCGAGCTCACACGCCCCTTCAGAAGCCTTGCAATCAAGGCATTTGTAGGCGAGTGAGGCGGTCTCGCGATTAAAGGGGAGAATCCCATTCTCTGATAGTTTCATGGCACTCATCTTCCCCCACGGGGTCGTCGCCTCGTTCTGATCCGTCTCCGCGACGGGACAGGCATAACGGCACAATTTTGGACAGGAGTGGCAGAGGGAGGTCGCTTGATCGGGGCTTTTCATCTCTCTCTCCTTATGGAACAGGTTCCCCCTGTTTCCTTGACCATCTTGTGAACGGTCTTTAGGCCTGCTTCCACACTCTCCCTCGATCCACAGAGTTCTATCTCCAGTTCCTGCGAATTCATCTTTTGAAGCGATCGAAAGCTGACCCCACTCCCCAAAAATCTCTTGAGAAAATTCTCCTGATTTCTCTTTTTCCATCTTATTTGAAGTGCGATCTCCCTCTCGGGTCTTGGAGAAACACGGAGTATCACCTCCTGAAGGGTCCCATATTTTTTTGAAGAGCCGATAAATATTTTTTTGAAATCAGGACCCGTTGCTGCTCGTGGGGCCCTCCGGGTCTGGATCGGGCCGAACGGCGTGTTAACGGACAGGGCCATACAAATATTCTCTATTTCACCGTATCTCGCTGCCCAGCGATTCGGAATTCTCTTTTCGAGGGCCTTTTGAAGGGTTAGCTTGGTTCCGGCTTCCGGTTGATAGCCGAGGGTGTATTTCTTCTTTCGCAAATAGGTCTCCAGGTCAGCAATCAATAATGCCGCCGGGCAGGTGGCTGTCAGAGAGATCTCGTCGAGAAAGATTTTTTTCATTTTTCCCTCACCCCATCATTTCGAGCCCCATCTTCCCCGGATTCATGAAGTTGTGGGGATCAAGCTCTTTCTTGATCCTTTTAAAGAACCTCATGGCCCCCCCCAGCTCCTGGGCAAGCCATTCGGCTTTGAGCAACCCAATCCCATGGTGATGGCTGATCGTTCCACCTGCGGCAAGGGTTGCCCCCATCGCCTTCCTCCAGACCTGGCGATAGCTCTCGAGATTCTTCCTGGCGGAGCCCGTATGTCCTATCACTGTAAAATAGATCGAACAGCCCTCCGAATAGGCATGCGAAAAATGGGCCAGGACAAGGCACTGTTTTTTAAGCTCCCTCCGGACACCTTCATAAAGCGCTTCGAGGCGATCCCATGTGGCGGCGACCTCGATGGTATCGACAAAACAATCCTTTTCCAGGAGGTCTGGCATCTTGAAGGAGACGCTGTACCTCTTTTTGAGCCAATGGAGTCCCGGTTTTTCACCCAGATCGCGTGCAATCCGTTCCTTGCAGATTTTGAGTGCCTCCTTTTCCTGATGACGAATGAAATCTGCGTCCCCCTCGAATCCGATAATCAGCAGGCATTCGGCAGGGGCTAACTGAAACAAGGTTTGTATCCAGTCGGGATGATGCAAAAGGGCGTGAAAGGCATTTTCCTTCAGGCTGCTCAAGTAGGGGAACTCCGAAAGAAATTTCTTCCCTGTTTTTTTTCTGTCATCTGCTTCGTAACCGTATTTCAAAAGGAGGGAGTCAAGCTCGTCATAGAGACGAATAACAGAAGGGCGGAGACCTGTCTGCATGATGTTGCGGATTGCCCGGAGGGCGGAAGAGAGGCTGTTAAATGAGATGCCACGGTATCTGGCGGCTGGGGCCATCGGATGGATTCTCATCCGGGCACGCGTGATGATCCCGAGTGTCCCTTCCGATCCGACAAGAATTTCTTTGGGTGCGACCTCCGGATATTTTTTGATCCTTCCGCCGAAAGGAACGATTGTGCCCAATGGCAAAACCGCCTCGAGATCCTCCACCATCTCCTCAATCTTGCCGTAACGGGATGAGAGCTGCCCGGCCGATCGGGCTGCAAGATAGCCGCCAAGTGTAGCGCAAAGAATCGAAGAAGGAAAATGTCCGAGGGTGTATCCCCGTTCGTTCAGTTTTCTTTCGAGATGTTCTCCCAGGATACCGGACTGAATCGTTGCCACATAATGGGGATAAGGGTCATCGACTCTTTTGATTGTTTCGAGAGACGCCATCCTTTTGAGATCGATCATGATGCCACCGCGGAGTGGGAGGGTTCCTCCGGAGACACCGGAGCCTCCCCCAAAAGGGATGACGGGGATCTTATGGTGATTGGCGGTTCTCACAATTTTTGATACCTCTTCCGTTGTTTCCGGCCAGCAGATAAGATCAGGCAGATGGGGGTGAAGCCCCGCCTTCATTTCCAGCGTGGAACCGCTCATCATATCCCTGCAATAGAGGGCCCGATTAACGGGGTCGACAGCCACACGGCTGGGTCCGAGGAGATTCTCGAGAGTCTTTTTAATGGAGCTCTTCATTTTTTCTCTTTATAAAATTGATCATCTTCCTCAGGGGGACTTTTCTAGGGCAGATCTCCTCGCACCGCCGATATTCCTCATTCGTATTAAAATTGAGGGGAATGTTTCCGATAAAATTAGGGATCGACCGTACCAGGAACGGAAGTGAGGCGGCGCCAGAAAAGTTGGAATCGCAGAGCCCACAGGCGAGGCAGTCTGAAAATCGATGCTCTTTGTCCTCAAGCGTGTAGGGAAGAATACGGTCATCGTTGTAACAGGCGTGGAAGCGTTCAAGGGCAGGTTTTTTTTTTGAGAAGGCATGCAACAAAAGAACAGCGATGAGATTCCAGGCGAGGTTCGAAAGGGCATGGAGTCTCTTCAGCATGCAGCGAACCTCCCGGCGATCATTCCTGTGGCAACCGCCACCCCCATTCCGCATCCCTGGCTCGCCTCCTGGTAGCCGGTCAGGAGTGAGCCGGCGGCCCAGAGGTTTTCATAGAGGAGGTAGCCTCTTTGATCAACCGGCTGGAAGTGAGCCCCAACGCGGACCCCTGCCTCAAACAAAGGATGTGAAGAGAGAAAGTTGGGCGAGGTCAGGCGCGATGGTTTTGTGCCATCAACCCGTTTCCCTTGGGAAAAAAGTGGGAGATTGAGGATCGGTTCGCGCAAGGCCTCGTCGCTCGCCAAACCACCGCCGATATAACGCCCTGTGGCAAGGATAAGATTTTGCACCTCGATTCTTTTTCCGTCGGATAGCTCCAGATGAGTGATCCTCTTGGCATGAGTGGCTGCACCCTTCACCTCTCCTTCCAGGTAATCGATCCTTCCTCCCTTAAAGAATTTTTCTATCTGGCGGTGCAGTCGTAGGCCCGGGAGTGACGGGGGGGTTCCCGGCATCTCAAACCATTTGATGGCGGAATTTTCCCGGAGCCGTGTCATGAGATGATTGGATTGCTCCAGCCCCATGACAGGTGGAAGCGCCACATGTGTGGCCCGAAATTGTTCGGCCGCATCGATCAATTGATCGTAAAACCGGTCCTGCCGTGATTCCTGATCCAGACGGAGGGCAAGGTCCATCGGTGAACCAAGGAATCGAAACTCTCGGAGAGAGAGAAGGGTCGATTTTGTCTCCTTCAGGTAGACTTCCTTTTGAGTCGATAGCTGCCTTTTCAGGACTGCCTCTGCGAGGGAGGGAAAGTAGGTCCCAAGCCCACAAAAACCGACGAGCAGAAGACGGGCCTCCCGCATGTCGAGCAGATTGCCCGTTGATTGCATCGGTCCTACGTAGGCCGTCACCTTGGGTGTGCCGAGCGGTGTCAGGGCAAGGAAAGGTTGGCGCAGGGAACCACGCAGGTGCAGGGACAGTTCGGAAGAAAGACGCTCCAGTGCCTTGCCGACGAAAGAGATCGGATCTTCCTTCTTTTGAATCAAAGAATAAGGGTGATCTGACTCGAACCGCAAGAGTTGTTCCATGCAGGTCATTGCAGAAGGGATCTCGTTCCATGGAGAAGCAGACGTTGGAGGAGAAAGGGCAGCGACGTCCCATGTTCCTGATGAGAGTGCGGTGGCGCCAGGCTGCCCGGAAATGACCGTGACATGGGTCCCGTGTTGAAGTGCCTCCAGTGCAGCAGCCGCGGCGGTGATTCCAGAGCCAATGATCGTGATCCTTGAAGTCATTTCATAACTCCCAATCCGAAGACCCCTTGATAGACAATCTGGAGAATCTCTTCCTCCGCAACCTGGACTCCATTCAAAACGGGAGATCGTGCCTTCCAGGATTCCTCGAGAAAAGAGCGGAGTTCGTCCAGAGGTCCCCTCTGATCCAGCCAGGAAAGACCCGCATTCTCTTCCTCAAGGATCGCGAGGGCGGGGAGAAGACATTGCGCTCCCTGGCACGATCCCATTCCGAGTCGCGTCCTTCTCTTCAGATCTCCCAGGGTGCAGGCCCACTCCTCACGGATTGCATGACGGATCTCACAGACGGTGACGGGTTCGCAGGGGCAAAGAACCGCCTTCTCTTCCGGTTTTTCGGAAACTGATTGAAGAACCGTTTCAACATGACTTCCCTGCCTGCTGATGATTCTCTCTGCGATGTAAGGGTGGAGATCAAATTTTTTGGCAACCTCTTGAGGAAGAGGAATCGTATCGCCTCCTGGAAGCGGCACCTCATGGGTGGTGCATCGGGAATGTCGCCCCAATTTTTTACAGACAAGATCACTCGCCTCTTCCGACATCTGCCGATAGGCTGCCAGCTTTCCGCCCGCCATGGAAAGAAACCCTTTTAGGCCATCTTCCTTCTCATGATCGAAGATCTTGTGTTCACGTGAGAGGGAATCCTCGGATTTTCCATATCCGAAGAGGGTTGGACGGACTCCGCGGGTTGTTGAGACGATCCGTGCCTTCCGGATCTCAGGATAGGACTGTTCCATTCCTTGAAGCAGATACTCCACCTCATCTTCGGTGACCGGAATATTGTCGAGGTCGCCATAGTAATCGTCGTCGGTGGTGCCAATGAGGGTCCGGTTATCGTGGGGGTTAAAGAAGATTTCTCTCCCATCAATACACTTGGAAACAACCGCGACATTACTGATTCGCCGGTCCAGAATGAGATGGATCCCCTTGGCGGGGCGCAGGCGGATCTTAACTCCCGCCATGTCACAAATTTGGGGAACCCACGGGCCGGTTGCATTGAAGACGATTTGGGCGCGGTATTCGAGCAGTTCATCAGTCCGTCGGTCATGGGCGATCAGGCCGATAACCGTCTCCCCCTCCCGCCTGATTTTTTTTACTTCGGTATGGTTTTTGATGATGGCCCCATATTCGTGGGCGGCCAAGGCATTGGCAATACAGAGCCGATCGGTCTGGATTCCCCATTCATCGAAGGTAACCGAACCGACGACATCGGGGGAGATCCCCGGTTCTAAATTCAGCGTCTCCTCGCGCGTGAGACGGAGGTGCTTTTTCCCTCCCTTGAGTTCCGAGAAACGATCGTACGCCTGAAAGTAGGCATCAACAAGCAGGAGACGGATCTTCTTTTTCCAAAGAGCATCATCCCGCACCTCTGGGTAGAGAAATGGGGTTCGAAAACAGAGGTGGGGGGCAATCTTGCGAATGTATCCCGCGTCTTGTGAGGAGAGCTTCGTTGTTTTGACATCGCTCATGAGGTACTTCGGACCGCCGTGGATCATCCCGGAGGAGGCACCGGTCGTCCCGGCCGAGAAATCGTTTTTTTCAATGAGAAGGACCTTGAGACCGCGCATGGCGCAATCGCGGGCAATGCCGGTACCGTTGCAACCACCGCCAATGACAATGATGTCGAACTGTTCCGGCATATTTTAATCGAACCACGGACTCCAAGACGGCTGTGTCGCTCCCCCTTTTGGTCCCACGGGTGTTTGATTTGAGCCATCCTCTTTCATGATAAAAAGTTGTAAGGCGTCGTTTCGTGTGGAACCGAAGACGATCATTCGGCCGTTAGGTGCCCAGGAAGGGCTTTCATTGTCCCCTTGATTGGCGGTTAACCTCTGGATCATCGAACCATCGGAGTTCATGATGAACAGATCCCAGGCCCCGGCGTCCCGTGCCTGAAAAGCGATCTTGTCGCCGCGGGGTGACCAGACGGGGTTGTCGTTATGATAACCAACATAGGTCAGTCTCCGAATCTCTCCCCCATCATTATTAGCGGAAAAGATGTGGAGCCGTCCTGCACGCTCCGAGGCAAAGACAAACCGCTTTCCATCCGGTGACCAGGAGGGATTGATGTCGATACCAAAACTGTTCGTTAGCTGGCGCAAGACCTTCCCCTTGGAGCTGAAAAGATAAAGCTCGGTGTCACCATCCAGGGCCGAGGCGACGGTAAGATACCCTTGTCCCGTCCAGCGGGGCGAGAGATTGATATTGTTGTTTTGAGTGACCTGATAGGTAGCGCCCGAGGCGTTTACGGTAAAGAGTTCCGGGATGCCATCAATATAAGAGGTATAGACAATCTCATTGCCGGCCCCAGACCAGTCAGGGGAGAGGCTGATGGAACGATGATTTGTCAATTGACGCTGGTTTTTTCCATCCATATCCATGAGGCAAATTTCCTTGACCCCCTTCTTCCTTTTACTGGGTTGACAGACATAGGCGATTTTTGTGGATGAGACGCCCCGTTCGCCAGTCAGCTCCTTCATGATCTCATCGGCAAAGTGGTGGGCGACCGTTCCGACCTCTCCCTCCTTGGCCCGATAATTCCGGTTAATCAGCTGTTGACCCAAAAAAGGGTCGTACAGATAGAGCGAAATTCTGATGCCGTCCTCCAGGACAGAGTAGGTTCCGCCGGCGACCGCCTGGACCCCGATTAATGTCCAGGAGGGAAATTGGATCTTGTCCGGCTCCAGAGAGCCTTTTGGATAATCCGATCGATCGACAACATCAAACAGCCCTGTCAGGATCAGGTCATTCCGGATCTGCTCTGACAACCCCTCCGACCATCCCTTGATTTTCTTGGGTCCGTCGGTGGGGAGATCAGCAATCGCGATCGGGAATGGCTTGGGAGACGGTTCGTTTAAGAGGATATAGACCCGTGCCTCACTGTCCAGAGGCAGCAAGGGCAGCAGGATTGAAATCAAAAAGAATCCCCTCCTGAGCCAGCTCCCACCGCAGTTTTTCCGGAGGGAGAGGGAGAGGAAGGGCCTTTTGAAGCGCTCGCAGGGCCGATGCATCATACGATCCGTTACCCGATTTTTGATCCCAGATTGTTTCAATCGCCTCACCCCGCTCGTTAATACGGACGATCAGTCTGCAAATCAATCCTAAATTCGGATCCCTCAACTTGTAGGACGGGAACCATTCCTCCATGATGATTTTGGTGACCTTCATCTTGTAGAGAAGCAATTCCGGATCATCGGGCGGGACCTGACTTCCCGCTGTGACCCCCTCCGGAAAGCCACCATTCTCTCCCACAGGAATTTGTGCTGCCTCAGGGATTGCTGCCTTCCGGCTGGCGACCTCCTGGCTTGCCTTGGCGAGGATTTTCTCCATTGCCTTCTCTTCGGCTGTTTTTAGGCCACGGAGGGATTTTTTGGGCCCCGAATAGATCATGTTTGAATCCTCTTTCCCTTTTTTCATTTCCGGGATCTCCCTCTTTTGATCCTCGATCGTTGTTTTCGGCAGGCCTTCGGATTTTTTCATGCTGGCCCCGAAGGTTCCGGTCACCCCTTTGGGAAGAGTGATCCAGGTAATCTTCTGCTCGTGATGGCGGTAGGGTTTGAATGGCAGGTAGGGTGAAAAAATCAGTAAAAAGAAGGCAACCATATGACAGGCTAAGGACCAGTAGAGACTTTTTCGAAGAGTAATTTCCACACGTTCCGAGAGACTTACGTTTTTTCCTTTTCTTCTTCGGTCATCATTCCAACCCGTTCGACCCCAGCCTTTTTGAACAGAGCGATCGCCTTGACAACGATTCCATAAGCGGTCTTCCTGTCGGCCTGAAGGAGGATCTCTTTTCTTTCGCGGCGTTTGAAAACGGCCTGCAGCTTCTCCTCGATGTTGTCGAGGGAATAGGCGGTTTTGTCGTCTAGAAGGAAGATTTTTCCTTCCTTGTCGATCGTGATAATAACATCTGACTCCGAGCGCTTCATGTTAGGGGCCGCTGTCTCAGGGAGGTCGACATCAAGACCTTGGGAAATGAGGGGTGCCGTGATCATGAAGATGATCAACAAAACGAGCATGACGTCTACAAAGGGGGTGACGTTGATTTCGGAGAGAGGTTTTCCTTTGTCGGAATTATGAATCCCCATGATCAGTTAAGGCTGTCTCTTTCAAGACGGTCAATCAGGTCCTCTCCAAAGTTTTCGATCTCCCGGGTTAACAGCCGGATTCGTCCAACAAAGTAGTTGTAAAAAATGACGGCCGGGATAGCGGCGGCCAGGCCGACGGCGGTGGCGATCAGCGCTTCGGCAATGTAAGGGCCGACAACCGCGAGGCTCGTTGAGCCGGCGCGGCCGATCTGCCAGAAGGCGGCGAGGATTCCCCAGACGGTTCCAAAGAGACCGATGAAGGGTGCCGAACTGCCCGTGGTTGCGAGGAAAGGAATATATCGTTCAATACGTTCGATCTGTTCGTGGATCTCCCGTTCAACCCTCCGGCGAATGCTGAGACCCGACGATTTTTTAGTCCCCTTTTTGAGCAGGTCACCGGCGGCCGAGCGAAAAATATTAGAGAGGGGGCTCTCGATAGAAGAGTATTTACCCAGAAGATCTTCGAGGTTTTGGGCCCTCATGAACGCCTCCAGAAAACGGGCGGAGGTGAGGGTCAGTTTTTTGAATTCCTTCTGCTTGAAGTAGATGATCGCCCAGGAGGCGATCGAGAGGGACAGAAGTGTCAAGAGGGTCAGTTTGACGACGATGTCAGAACCCCAAAAGATTTGGAGGAGGTGACCGTTTCCCGAAGCAGCGGCCGTTGAAGAGAACATTCTCTTACCTTAAAAGGGGGAGACTAAGGTATCAAGGGATTTTTGTAAGATTCAATCAGGATTTTTGCCACCTCAGGTCGGGAAAATTCCGGTGGTGGCAGTTCCCCTTTCAGGAGCAGTTCGCGGACCTTTGTGCCGGAGAGAACCACACGATCCTCGGCGGGGTGAGGGCAGGTCTTGTTCGAGACCATCTCTTCGCATTTTCTGCAGAAGAAAGAATGATCAAAAAAGAGCGGTATAATTTCGATCTCTTCCGGGCTGAAGGCATCAAAAATTTTGTGGGCATCAAAGGTCCCATAATAACTTCCAACCCCGGCGTGATCACGCCCCACAATAAAATGGGTACAGCCATAATTTTTTCGGACGAGGGCATGGAAGATTGCCTCACGTGGGCCGGCATATCGCATGGCGGCCGGATTGACGGAAAGAAGGACGCGATTGGGGGGATAATAGTTCTGAATGAGCACCTCATAACAGTTCATTCTTACCGAGGCCGGGATGTCATCCCCCTTTGTTTCACCGGCGATCGGATGGATGAGCAGACCGTCACAGATCTCCAATGCACACTTCGTCAGATATTCATGGGCCCGATGGATCGGATTACGCGTCTGAAAGGCGACGATCCTCTTCCAGCCTCGATCTTCAAACATCTGACGGGTCTCCCTTGGTTCTTTTCGGTAATCAAGAAAATCATTATGGGGGATCTGATTCAACAGGGTGATTTTACCCCCCAGATAAACCGGTCCCTGCCGATAGAGGGTGGCAACCCCCGGATGGACCCCTTCGGTTGTTTTGTAAACCTTTTCGGCCTCTTTTTTGGCATCGTAATGAAATTTCTCCTCGAGGTGAAGGAGGGCCAGCGGTGCGCCAGGGGGCTCCCCTACAAGGGCAACATCATCTCCAGATTTTAATTTCTTCGCCTCTTCTTCTGTCACCGACAACGTAATCGGGATCGTCCAGGGGAGTCCACTCAGAAGCCTCATCCTTTCAACGACCGATTGATAATCTTTTTCCCCCATGAACCCCTCAAGGGGGGAGAGTCCTCCCGAGGCAATCATCTCCAGATCGCTCGTCTCGCGAGGTTTGAGGGTGAGAGAAGGAAGGGAGGGGATTTTTTTAAGCCACCGGCTGCTCTCGGAAGCCGTTACCCGTCTGTCGATCAGGCGGCCACCGTGTGCTGGAATGGGAGACATGGAGGGTTTGTGTAAGGGTTTTGCTCAGCCTTGTAAAGGGCCGAGATCACGGCCGTGCAGAAGTGTAACGCGGTGGGATTCCCATTCCTCTCCCTTCAGATAATGGATGTTCCGGCAGGCCTTGAAGAGGTTCTCAGGACTGATCTCATAGATGTCCCACAGGCAGGGCTTGATCAGAACGATGCCGAAGGTTGGCGGATGCCGCCCGAAATCAAAACCGGGACCGAGCCCCTGCTCTGAAACCAGTTTTTTGTAATCGAGCCAGTAGCCGATCCGAAAAGGGAGTCGGACGAGGCGCCACATCTGGTTTACGAGCGCCTGTTCCGGACTCGTTCCTCCTTCGTGAAGCTCTGCGATTCCCTCCCACCGAAACTGAATCTGGCGAAAACTATCCAGGTAGCATCCTGCTATCCTGGATTGCAGTTTAAGCTGTCCCCACTTCGCCGATTTGACATTGGTGCCAAAGGCAAAGATCTCCTTGTCGGGGAGGTAGCGGAAATGGATCGATCGGACCCTCGGCTCTCCCCGCTCATCAACCGTTGCCAGTTGACCGTAGGCAGGATGCTCCTGGTCCGTGAACGCCTCAATGAGGAGCTCTCGATACGGTTTGGGGAAGAGGGGGGACGGCATAACGGTCGCCTTCTTACCCGTACTTTTTGTTGTTTTCAAGGGGGCACTCCAGTATAAAGCCGGGGCATGAGTGACGAGATCAATCTCATCGCCTGCTGCAGGACGCTCTGGTTGCGACGGTACTTTATCCTCGTGATCAGCCTCATAGCACCACTTGTCACAGCCTCCGTACTGTTTGTCTTGAATAAAAAGGTTCGGTATCGGGCCGAGGCGAGGATTCTCCCTGTTGAAGAGAAGGGGCAGGGGATGGTTGTCGTTCTTAAGGACCCTCCATTGGAGGGGAGTCAACAACGCGGGATTCTTTTGAGCACTGAAGAATTGATGATCATCCTGCGAGGATATCCTATGGTTGAACGTGTCTTGCAAAAGATGGAACCGGAATTACTGATACACGAGGATCAGTTTCGGGGGGCTGAGCATGATGCAAAGCTAGAATCTTTATTGGACATGGTTAGTATTAACCGTCCCCCCGGCTCCTATTGGATTTCAATTGAGACAATCACGAGAAAGCCGGTCTTGTCGGCCGATCTGGCGAACACCTTTCTGGATGTTCTGGATCGCTATCTTTCGGAAAACCGGTTTCGGTTCAACTATGTCGTCCTTTCGCGGGCACTCCCCGCCAAAGGGCGCTTTGTCCAACCGATCTGGCAGCGTGTCTTGCTGGCGTTCATCGGCGGTTCCCTTGTTGCGATCTTTCTCGTGTTCGTGATTGATTTTTTTAAGGAACAAAAGAAGCAATTTTCGTGATCCGAACCCTCCTTGCTGCCTGGATCCTGCTACTGCATTGGACTTATTCAGCGGACTGGCCGCGTCCTTACGACGACTGGAAGAACACCGTTTTTTATCTGGGGGCGGGGGTTTTCGGTCTCGTTTTTGTTCTCAAACAAAGAGGGAGTTTTTTGGAAAAGTTGGCCAAACCACTTCTCTGGATCGGACTTTACTTGGCCGTTTGCCTTGTTTTGATTCAAGTGCCGGCATATGAGGGTTATCTTGCTTGGGCACGGCTCCTCCTCTGGGCCGGCCTGATCGGCCTCTTAATGCAGACTGAAAAAGATGATCTTCTGTTTCTTGGCAACCTCTCTTTGCTTTCCGCCTCATTGATAGCAGCCCTGGCCTGGTCGGTTTACTGGATGCAGTACCACGAACTTTCTTTCTTTCATTTCACAACGGCCTACACCGCCAATGTCATCCCCCCGATCGGCCATATCAGCTATTTTGGTGATTTTGCAGGTCTGCATATCCCACTCGCCGTTTGGTTTTTGGTTCGCGGTGGAACGAGGTGGCAAAAAAAACTTGGGGCACTCTCTTTCATCCTTCTCCTCGGGGGGGCATGGATCTCCGGGACAAGGGCGACGCTATTTGCCATTTTCATCTCGGTCTTGTTTGCCCTTCTGCTTTTCCTCAAGGCAAAGATCTTGAATCTCAGACAGGCCGCTTTGCTCTTTGTTGCCTTTTTGTGTCTCCTTGCCGGCCTTGCCCTGTTCCAACCAAGCGGATTTCGTACCCAACCTGTCTTGACCAGGGTGACGGAGACATTTCAGGCGGGTCGTCCGGAAAAACAGGCAACAGTTTTGGGAGTCAAGGCCCCCGTTGAACTCATTACAGGGACACGAACGTTGGCCTTGTATCAATCATTCAAAATGTTTTTGGAGAGACCGCTCCGGGGATGGGGGGTCGGGAGTTTTCGGTTTGTTTATCCCCCCTTCTCGCAGTTTCCACGACCGAACGAGGATTTTTCAGAGAGGAGCTGGTTTTATCACCCCCATAATGAATTTGCCCACCAGGTGGTCGAGGGCGGCCTTTTGGGACTTGGCCTCTTCTTGGCCCTTTTTGTGCTTCTTTTTGTCAAGGGGATAACGGCGTTGCAGAAAAATTCGGTCGAAGAGATCGTTCCAGTTGTCATTGCGTTGTCCGGGCTGGTTTTCCTGATCGTCAGTTGGCAATTCAGCACGACGTTTTTGAATCCCCTGATTCGATTGATGACCGCTTTTTATGTCGCCCTTATTTTAAAATACCCTCTCCCCTTGGCTTGCCCTGAGCCATGCCGAAGGGCGGGAGAGGGTAAGGGTGAGGGAGGCCTTTTTTCAGTGAGGTGGATTGTTATTCCCCTCGTCCTGTTATTTTTAGGCTCAACGACTCTTTTAGGTTCCTATCAATTGAGCCTTTATTACATGCTGCATGGGAAGAGATCGATAGAACCGGCCGACAAGGAGAAATATTTAAGCCGCGCCGTCCATTTGGCCCCAGGGGCTTTTGATCCGTTGCTTGCCTGTGTGGCGTGGCGTGGCGGGTATGAGGGGTATCCCAAGGTTGAGCGGGAGGTTGAGAGACTTCTTAAGAATTACCCGCACGTTCCCCTCGTCTTATACCATGCCGCCCTCTTGAGAATTGAACAAGAGAGGAACGAAGAGGCGATCCGTCTGCTGGAACAGGCACTCCAGATCGCCCCCGCCTTTAAAGAGGGGAAAAGGGTACTTGAGATTTTGAGCCCCAGCTAGGGCAACAGCCCACTTGTCTCGGCGCAGACAATAACACGGTTCAGTGTAACAGTCGGCCAGTAGGATGGTACTGTATCCCAACAGACTATGGTGCTAGTACAGTATCGTACATTGGAGCTGATGCGCTCACCCTCGTCATTAGCTGCGTAGTGCCACAGACGAAGCTGGACATCATCGGCATCACAGGCAAGCGTAGCAACGGTTCCATCAACTCGACAATTGTTGGTCCAATCCATTGGAAGCGTACCTCCGTACATATCGACTACATAATCGGGGTTGTACTGACATCTGGCGGTTATCGTGTCACTCCTGGTATAGAATGCATCTCCCGCCGACCCATCACACTCGGCTGGGCAAGAGCCGGTTGCCCCCATGGGGCCTGCCGGTCCCGCTGGTCCGGTATCGCCCCGCGCACCAGGTGCTCCCGGGGTCCCTGCCGGTCCTGCTGATCCAGTTTCGCCTCGTGCTCCAGGGGCTCCCGGTACTCCTGCGGGTCCAGCCGGTCCTGGTAAGCCTCGTGGTCCAGTTGGACCTGCTGGCCCTCGGGGGCCTTGAATAACAGGAACCTCATTCCTACCACGACATGGATTCTGCTGACACTGGGGTGCGGCCGACAGCTGTCTGAAATATCCACTCCCCAGAACGATTAATATAGCTAATGCTGCTAAGTTGAAAAAACGTCCCATATGACCTCCCTTATTTTTGATTGGGCGTGGAGCTAAATAACAACAGGAAACCAACACAAGGGGCAATTCTATACCTTCCACCGTATCTAGCAAGAATTTTTTAAGGGATCTGAATCCCCAGAATCGGCCACCAGAATTTGGCGGTCAGCATCAGGAAGATCCAGGAAAGGGAGGTCATCGCCAATCCCGCGAGTACTACCTCTTTGACCCGGAGGTAACGGCTTGAATAGGCCAGTGCAATCGCCGGCGTACTCATCGGCAGTGTGTAATTCAAGCCGGAGGCGGAGGCGATCAGACAGACGATCACCTTCGGATCAAGATGGAACGATCCCGCAAAGGAGAGTGAGATCGGCAAGAGCATCGCGACAACCGCCGAATTGCTGACCGCCTCGGTCAGCACCATCGTGAGAATCGCGATGAGTCCTATCAACATCCAGGGGGAGGTGATGTGGGGAATGACATAGGTTTCAACCAACCAGCGACTGGCCCCTGTGGAGCTCACGATCGAACTGAGGCCGATCGCCCCGCCGTACATCAAGACGATCCCCCACTCGACATTCTCCTCGAGCGCCTTCCAGTCAACGACCTTGAACATGAAGAGCAGCACGACGACGAGAATGGAGATCGTTGCCATTCCGATCTTTGTTCCCCAGAAGATCCACGCCAAAATTGCCCCCATCGTCAGGACGAGCAGAAACTGCTCCTCAAGACGAATGCGCCCCAATTCCCGAACCCGCTCTGAGATTATGCGGTCGGCCTCGTAGACTGACTCAACATCAATTTTGAAAAAGCGGGTCAGGACAAGATAGGCGGAGAAAAAGAGCAGGATGACGATTGGAATGACTGTTAATGTCCACTCTATAAAGGTGATCGGGGTATGCCCGGCCTCCTGCATGATACCGACGGCGAGCGGGACCCTTCCACCACCGAGCATCGTGGCAATACCGCCCACAACACAGCCCCAGGCCATCGCGAGAAACAGGAGTCTTCCGTAAGAGCCTCCTTTGGGGACGAACTCAAGCGCCTTGGAGATCACAACCACGAGGGGGAGCATCATCGCCGCAACCGCATGTTCGCTCATGATGAAGGAGAGGAGTGAGGCTGTGAGCAGGATCTGGAAGATGAGGCGTTTGGGTGAGTGCCCCGATTGTCTCAAGAGAAAGAGGGCGATCCTGCTGGAGAGTCCTGACTTAAGCAGCGCTGCAGCAAGGATCAAGACCCCCAGGATGAAGAAGACCGGTTCAGAGCCGAAAAAAGAGAACGCCTGTTTAGCCGACAACACCCCCATTAAGGGGGGGGCGACAAGCGCAAAGAGCCCTGTGATCGCAAGCGGAAGCAGGTGAAAAACCCAGAGGATGAGGCAGATCAGAAAGACGACGAGCGAGCGAAAACCTTCCACGGAGAGTCCGGAAGGGGGCGGGGTGAAGTAAGAGTGATAAAGGATCCAGCCCAGCAGGAGGTAGACGGGGAAACGCCACCAGCGGGAGAGGATGACAATCGGCAACGGGCGTGTGTCGATCTCAATATTCATGGGGTTACCGGTATCCCGCGGGGTGGTGTTTGACACGGAGACGTCTTCGTATGCCGATCATGCTCCGGCGCACCTTTCTTCCAAAACCTGTTTCATAAAATTTTTTCAGGGCGAGGTGGAACCCGGCTGATTTTTCTGAAAAAAACCGTCCCTCCAGCGGCGTGAGGAGGACATCCTGTTGATGAACCCAATGGGGTGTGTTTTTCACTTGGACGAGCCGTTCAAAGAGGTGCGTATAAAGAGGGGTCACCTCTTCCGGTTTCATTTTCCACCGTTCGCTTAAAGGCGAATGGGGTGATGGGGGGAAGTAGACGAGCAGGGGGACAACACCGCGCTCAACCAGGAGATCGATCCCCTTCTGCGTATCGCCCATCGGTTCCAGTCCTATGACGAGGTGAGACAGGACCGCCCCTTTAGGGAAGATACGGGCGGCATATTCGATCGTTTCGAGGTATCGCTTTTTATCCTCCTCCGATTTTTTGTTGCCGGTCACCTGATGTGGGGCAAAGTCGCCGAGGTCGTAGTAGACGGCATCAACCCCCATCGCATAGCTCTGATCGATCCAGCTATTACTTTTGGGGGGGGCGAGGTCGAGCGAGATGAGGATATCAATATGTTTGCGGATCTCCGTGACCCAGGGGGTGAGCCAGACGATGCCGCCATCCTCCGTTTCGACATGACCCGAGGAGAGGTGCACGACATCACAGGAGGTCTCTTTCAGAACCGTCTGGATCGCCTCGATCAGATCCTGTTTCGAAAAGGGGGGATGATTGCTGAGTTCCCTGGAGGAGCCGCAGTAGCGACAGGCCAGGCCGCTCAACCCGAAACGACACGGTCCTTTGGGGTGAACCGCGATGAGTCCACTGTGAACCGTGAGGATGTCGGAGATCAAAATCCCGCTTCGGGTCTTTTTATGGTAACACTTGAGAGGGGGCACCCACTGAACCGGTGTTTCTTTTCCGGAAAAATTGAGGAAAAATCGTTTTCCATGATGAAGCAGCGTAAAAGGGGTCTGTTGCTTGTCGGAGGCCTGTTGAACGCTCACGGAAACTCCCTCGGGAAGGATGAGGTGAATCAATCCAAACGGATTGGTGAGTGGCGAGGGGAGACCTTCTCCGAGATTGATCCCCGAGGCGATCAATTCCAGTTTTAAAAGGCCGGTGTTGGTTGATTCTTTACCTTCCGCCGGCAATGGCTGGGACAATGGAGATTTCATCACCATCCTTAATAGGAGTTGCCTCTCCCTTCAAGAAGCGGATGTCTTCGTTATTGACATAAAAATTGATGAAGCGCCGAAGCGATCCTTTTTCATCGTAAATTCTCTCTTTAACACCGGGGTACTGTCGCTCCAGATCGACCAGGATCTCTTTGACCGTTCCTCCGGCGGCGGAGACCTCCGCCTTGTTTGTGGTAAGCTTCTGAAGGGGGGTAGGGATTCTTACTTTTACCGACATGGGACCTCCTTAAATTAGGGCAATCTATTTACGACAAAATCTTTCACCCTGTCATCCCAATAATATTCGTTCGCTTCCTTGAATTTTTGATTCCAGACAGAGATGACAATATAGGAAATTCCCGGGAAGAGCGGCTCCCCCCAAGGTGCGGCGACCAATCGATCCTCGTCCGAGAAATAGGCGTCGTGATCGGTGTGGGAATGGACGACCGATTTGATCTCCTCGTTACTTTCATGGGCCTCTCGGGCTATTTTTTGATAATCAAGGCTGTCGATCAGATAGGCCGTCTTTGAGGTGCGGGGGTAGGTGGTCGGGTCCTTGGCATGCATTGTATCATAGATGTTCTTGCAAGCGATGAATCGGGTCACTGTTTTTTGCTCTTTGGGTCCGATGAGTAGCCCGCAGGCCTCGTGGGGGTATTTCAATTCGGAGTGGCGGATTATTTCATCCAAGGTTGATTGGCAGAGGGTTAACATGATCTGCTCACCCTAAATACCGATCTCCATGATCTGGAAAAAGCGTTACGATTACCCCTTCTTTCAGTTTTTCGGCGACCTTCATTGCCCCTAATAGCGCCGCTCCGGAAGAGTGTCCGACAATCAATCCCTCTTCGCGGGCCAGACGTTCTGCAATCTCATAGGCCGGTTCCGTTGGCATCGGGATCTTCTGATCCAATTCTTTCTCCTTATAAATGCCAGGAACGATTGCCGTCGCCATATGTTTCAACCCCTCAAGTCCATGGAGCGGGTTATCCGGTTCTACAGCGACCACCTTGATATTTTTGTTATAGTCTTTGAGTCGTCGTCCCGTCCCCATGAGGGTACCGCTTGTCCCGATCGTTGCAACAAAATGGGTTATCTTCCCGTCGATCTCACGCCAGATCTCGACGCCGGTCGTATCGTAATGGGCCTGCGGGTTGAATCTGTTGTTGTACTGGTCCGGCATAAAATATTTTTCAGGATTTTCCTTAAACAGTTTTTTGGCGAGACGGATTGCCCCATCAGAGCCTTCCATGGGGGAGGAGTAGGTGATTTTGGCACCAAAGGCGGTGATGATCTGTTTTCTCTGCTGGCTCACGTTCTCCGGCATTACGAGTTCTACGGAGAGGCCCAGGGCGGCCCCGATCATTGCATAGGCAACCCCCGTGTTCCCTGAGGTGGAGTCCATGATCACCTTCTCTTTTGTGAGCTCGCCTGATTTTACTCCCTCCTGAACCATACGGTAAGCAGGGCGGTCCTTCACCGAGCCACCTGGATTGAAGTATTCCACCTTGGCGTAGATCTTAACCTTGCCAGACCTGACCTGTGGAATCTCGCTCCCAACCTTCCGGATTGGGACCAGGGGAGTGTCACCGATTTTGTCTAGGATAGAAGCAATGATCATAGCGCGTGTTACTCCTCACCCCTAAAGAGTTTCTTGTTCGCTCGGGAGAAAAGGGAAATCATTCAATCACGTTGATCTCGATCGGTTCCACCTTAACCCCTCGCTTGCGAAAATATTCAAACGCCTCTTTCATCTTTTGTTCCGTCCCTTCCAGTTCAAGGGCAATGAGGCCGACATGATCGTCCACGCTGGCAGAGCGGATATTGAACCGTACCCTGCAACGGTCGTACATGTCGCAGATAATCGCCTCTTTTGTCCTTTCACCGGGAAAGGTGAGGTAGACCTTTCGTTTAACGATTTTTTCCTTTGTCATCGATCCCTCCTTTAAGAATGATGCATGAGAGTTTCAAATTCCGACAGGGAGGCATTAATCACCTTGGGGGGTGGGATAAACGGTGCAACCGCCTCCTGAGTCTTGAGTCCATTTCCCGTGATGAGCAAAGCGACCGACTCATCCTTTTTAATAAACCCTTGTCGTATCAGTTTTTTGGCAACACCGACGGTAACCCCTCCCGCCGTCTCCGTGAAGATTCCTTCTGTTTCGGCCAGCAACCGGATTGCCTCGATGATCTCTTCATCATTCACATCCTCCCCGGTTCCACCCGATTCCCTCATGACACGCATCGCATAAAATCCATCCGCAGGATTTCCAATGGCCAGTGACTTCGCAATTGTCTTTGGCTTGACAGGCTTGAAAAGATCCCATCCCTCCTTGATTGCGGTCGTGATCGGTGAGCAGCCGGTCGCCTGTGCCCCGTGGATCTTGCACTTTTTTGAAGAGATCCACTTAAGGTTGTGAAACTCTTTAATCGCCTTTGAGACCTTCGTGATGAGTGAGCCGCCAGCCATTGGCACAACGACATGATTCGGAAGTTTCCAGCCCGATTGTTCGATTGTTTCGTAGAAGAGGGTCTTTGATCCCTCTGCGTAGAAGGGGCGGATGTTGATGTTGACGAAGGCCCATTGATATTTTGCGGCAATTTCACTGCAAAGGCGGTTGACCTCGTCGTAGGTCCCTCTGATGCCGATCAGGTTGGTTCCGTAAATGGAGGTCCCGAGAATTTTGGTCTGTTCCAGGTCGGAGGGGATAAAGATGTAGCTTTTCATCCCGGCTGCGGTGGCATTGGCAGCAACAGAGTTGGCGAGATTTCCGGTGGAGGCGCAGGCCGCTATCTTAAAATCAAATTCGAGTGCCTTGGAGAGGGCAACCGAGACAACACGGTCTTTAAAGGAGAGGGTTGGGTAATTGACTGAATCATTTTTGATCCAGATCTCTTTTACGCCGAGTGCCTTGGCGAGTTGTTTACCTCGAATGAGAGGCGTGAAGCCAACCTCTCGTCCGACGGTCGGCTCGTGATCAATCGGAAGAAGCTCCCGGTAACGCCACATTGACGGTTCCCTTTTGAGGATCTTCTCTTGAGTGAGATGGCGTGCAATCTCGTCATACTTGTAGGTAACCTCCAGAGGGCCGAAACAGTATTCGCAGACATGGATCGGCTCCTTGGGGTATTCGTGACCGCACTCGCGGCATTTGAGGCCTTTAACGAAAGACATTGAAATATCTACTCCTCTTATGTCCCAAGAAAACCATGACTGACAGCTTTACCGGGAAATCATGACTGACAGTTTTATCTGGTCTCGGTAATCTTGCAACCTTTTTGGAGGCGTCAAAAATTTAACGAACGCCCGCTCTCGTGACCGTCACCCCCCCAACACCCATCGGGTATTTTCCCACCCATTTTCTTTTCTGACCCCTCAATTTTCTGATTGATTTTATGGGGATAAGAATAGAG
>JACPAL010000016.1 GCA_016180855.1 Deltaproteobacteria bacterium
ATCTGATATAACAGGGGGTGGCGCAGAGGCATCGTGCTCCTGGATCAAGAGGCCGGAGCAGAGAAACAGCAGAAGAATGGGGACTCTTTTTAACATCAGAGGTTTATAGCATTTCAACTTTTAGCGGATACGACTGTATCCGCTAAAAGTTAGAAATACTTGCTGATCAACCATAACAGCACCTTAAACAGCAATCGAGATGCCAATGTCACGATCTTATCACGCCCTCTAACTCTTTGAAATCATTTATTCTGGTCTGTTTATGACTTTGCTTGGCCTTCTCAATATGATAAGTCTGTATCACATTGAGAAGACTCAAATCATCCCCTCTTCAAAAAAACCGGCTCGTTGCCGTCTCCCTTGAGGAGACGGCCCCTCCGATCTGGTCCAAACTCGAATATCTAAACCCCAGTGGCTCGATCAAGGACAGGGTCGCCCAGTATATCCTCAACAAGGCGTTGCAAAACGGCTCTCTCAAAAAGGGGGAGACAGTTATTGAGGCGTCCAGTGGCTCAACGAGCATCGCCCTTGCGCTTGTTTGTGCCGAGCGAGGCCTCCAATTTATTGCCGTCATGCCGGAGGGAGTCAGTCCGGAACGGATCATGATCATTGAGGGGTTCGGGGGCCGCATCATTCTGACCCCCCGAGAAAAAGGAATTTGGGGGGCCCTTGAAAAGGCAAAAAGCGAGGCAGCAAAATTTGGCTATTTCATGACAAACCAATTTGAAAACCCTGACAACCCCGAGGCCCATCATTATGAAACCGGTCCGGAGATCCTCTCTCAAATCCCCGGCGCGAGAGTGGATGCCATAGTGAGCGGTGTCGGTACGGGAGGGACGCTATTGGGGCTTTATCGGGCGTTCCAGGAGAAAAACTCCAGGGTCGTTCCTGTCGCGGCGAAACCGGTGATGCTGGAGAAGATTGGGAGCGAGATCGAGTGCTGCAGCTTTGGTAGCCACATCCCCGGTGTTGTTGAGGGGGTCTCAAAACTGTACAAAAAAGAGCTTCTTCCGGGTTTGATTGAAATCGAGATTGAGGAAAAAAGGGCGATTGAGACAACCCGTCGACTGATCCGGAAGGGATTTCCTGTCGGACCGAGTTCGGGTCTTAACTTTGCTGCCGCGCTCGAGGCACAAAAAATCCTCGGACCTTCATCAATCGTTGTGACCGTCTTCCCCGACCGGATGGAGCGGTATTTTTCGACGGGTCTTTTTGACCGAAAGTCTTGAACAGGAGATCCGTTTGAAACCGGACGAACAAAAGCTGCTTGAGATTCTTTATCACTTTCGGCTGAAAGACGGCAACGAAAAGAGATTCAAGGTGCTTCTCGACGCAAATAGTTTGACACTCAAAAATCCGGTTCCAACAAATCCCCCTCCCTGGACGGCCCTCACCTACGAACAATGCCCCAATTGCCCCCTCAAGAAGGAGAAGGAGCCGTTTTGTCCTCCGGCACTCCACCTTGCTGAGGTGATCGAGTATTTCAAAGATTTTATTTCGTATGACGAAGCTGACATCACGATAGAGACGGCAGCACGCCAATACCAAAAAAAGACGACGTTACAACGGGGGTTGAGCTCCATCATCGGACTTTATATGGCAACAAGCGGTTGTCCCGTTTTAAACAAGCTGCGACCGCTCGCCCCGTTTCACCTCCCTTTTGCGACACTCGAGGAGACACAGTACCGCATCCTCTCGATGTATCTGTTAGCCCAGTATTTCCTTAAAAAAGGTGGCAAAAAACCGGACTGGGGATTCAAGAAACTTGGTCAAATCTACCGGGAGATCAAAATAGTGAACAAGGCGTTCTCGCAAAGACTAAGAACTCTTGAGGGAGAAGATGCGCTGCCCAACGCGGTTGTGATTCTCAATGCGATGGCCGATACCATTTCACTCGCCGTTGATCTCAAACTCCTCCAGAGGATGGAGAGATTGTTCAAGGCGTATTGGGAATAACAATTTTTTTCTTAAGACTCTTCAAGGCCAACGCCTCCAGATCGAGGTAATTTTTTGTGTCTCCCGGGTAGGAGGCGACGCCAAAACAGATACAGTCGATCTCCTGACTGATCCTCCGAATCCGCTCGCTGAGTGCCAAAGCACCCTGATGCGTCGTGTCGGCAAGAATCAGTAGATAGGTGCTCCCGTCAAAATGAAAGAGGCGATCCGCACGACGCAAGACCTCTCGATACAGCTTCTCCTCCCACTGGCTGAAAAACAAGGTTTTCTCACCCTTCTCCCCACATTTCAGCATGATCGCCAGAAGACTGAGCGGCGACTGCGTAATGTCCGCATTCGTCATAAACTCCTTGAGGGTCACATGAAACTCAGAGAGACCCGAATGAATCGGAAGCGTAAAGTGAAATTCGGCTCCGCCCGAACGAGATGAATCAACCCAGATTTTTCCCCCGTGATGAGCAACAATCTCCCGACAGATAGCAAGGCCCAGACCGGTCCCTTTGTAATAACCACCTCCGGTCGGACGATTCAACTGAACGAATTTGTTGAAGAGCTGTTTTTGCAATTCTTTGGGGATACCGCAGCCGTCATCCGCGACCGTTACACGGAGAATAGAATCTTCTCTGGAAACAGCCAACGTGATTTTTTTTTGTGCAAAGCGGATCGCGTTGCTGATCAAATTATGAAGGACCTGGATGACCAGATCCGGATCGGCATAGACGGATAAAAGCTCATGGGGGACATCGGTGCGAATCTCGATTCCTCGCTCCCTTGCCTGCTCCGTAAAATTGGCAGCCGCCTCCATGAGCAGTGGGGCCAAATCGAGCGGGCGACGGTTAATCTTTGTCCGTTTTGACTCCAGGCGCGATAAATCAAGGAGGTTATTGATCAACTGTGAGAGTCGGTCGATACCCCGATTGGTCGCCTCGATTGTTTTTGTCTGCTTTTCCGTCAGCGACCCTGCAACCCCATCTCTCAAATTGCGAATGTTTCCCTTGATAATCGTGAGGGGGGTTCTCAGTTCATGGGAGACGGTCGCTACAAAGTCAGTCTTAACCTGATCCAGCTCGCGAAGCTCTTTGTTCTTTCTCTCCAGATCGGCATAGAGGGATCGTATCTTTCTGAGCTCGGTGATCTCTTGTTGCAGAATCCGGTTACTCTTCATCACCTGAGTGAGTGTTTTCTGAGATGAGCTCTTTTTCGCATTTTTCCGGGATGCTCTCGTTTTAGTCATTTTTTCAAGGCCTCTCAAGGGAAATTAGCCGCATGGGCAGAACGGTGCAAGAGGTTTTGAGAGGCGAAAAAAACAAGCCCCCTCAAGGGGGGCTTGTTTCTTCTGTAGCGGGGGTGGGATTTGAACCCACGACCTTCGGGTTATGAGCCCGACGAGCTACCGGACTGCTCCACCCCGCAAGAACCAAATTCCAGAAATTTCTGGAATCTGCTCTTCCAGGGCCAAACAATCTCGCTTGATAAGGCCGCGTAGACTTACGGGGGGCCCTCCTCCTTGTCAAGGTCTCCTTCGGATGACTCCTGCGGTTGCCCCTGCAAGACCTCCTCCTCGGTCGCCTTGAGATCCTTGATCCTCTCTTCCAACTCGCCCAAAATCTCGCGGTCTTTCTCGTCAAGATCGTTCAGATCCTCGACCGAACGCATGAGATCCCCCAACTGAAGGTCAGTCCCCTCCTCCTTCGGCAGATTCTTTACCTTCTCCTCCAATTCGGAGAGGGGCGGAAGGTCATTCAAATCATTCAATCCAAATAATTCAAGGAACTCCTTCGTTGTTGCAAAAAGGAGGGGCCGGCCTGGCTCCTCCTTGCGTCCGACAACACGAATCAACCTCTTTTCAAGGAGTGTCTTCAGAATCCCCGAGCTATCAACCCCACGGATGTTTTCTATCTCAACACGTGTCAGTGGTTGCCGGTAGGCGATCAGGGCAACTGTCTCGAGGGCACGACCGGACAAACGCTGCGCCTTCTGGGGGTTCAAAAGCTGTATCCAGGGGGCCATTTGAGGGTCGGTCCGGAACTCATATCCACCCGCCACCTTGACCAAACGAATTCCTCCTCCCCTCCCCTCCCATTCCAGAACCATCTGCTCCAGAACTTCCTCTATCTCTTTCTTTTTTACTCCCGGTTGCTCCGGCCCCGAATCCAGAACGGAAAGAATCTCTGACGCTCCCAAGGGACGATCAGAAGAAAAAAGGATCGATTCCAGCAATGCCTTCAATTCCATTCTCTAGGCCTCCCCTTCCTGCAAAATAAGAGGTTGAATAACGATTGCCCCACTTACATTCTCTTGCAGGATTCTTATCAGTTTCTGTCGCGCCATTTCAAGGATGGCGAGAAAGGTGACGATCATCTCCTCCCGCGTCTTTTCGTCCTCAAACAGTCGCTCAAACAGCATTTGGGATTCCCCGCGCATCTTTTCTACGAGTTCGATGATCCGCTCCGCCACCCCGACACGTTCACGACGGACCTCATGGCTCTGCTCGGAAGGGAGCCTCTTTAACAACTCCTGAAAGGCGGTCAACAGGGCAGCCGGTTCCGCCTCAATCATCGGCTCCCTCTCCGGATCATCGAGAGATTGAGAAGGTCTCCGGAAGAGATCCCGTCCCAACATAGGTCGCTGCGATAGAAAAACTGCGGCGAGTTTATACTTGCGATACTCCAATAGTCTGGCCGCCAGGTCGGCCCTTGGATCAGGCCCCTCCTCTTTCTCATTCTCTGATTCCGGCAGGAGCATTTTGGACTTGATCCAGGCGAGCTCAGCAGCAAGCTCCAGAAATTCACCGGCCAGATCGATATTCAGACCTCTCGCCTGTTGAAGATAGCCAAGATACTGGTCAAGGATTAAGGCGATCGGAATCTCCTCGATCTCGACATCGTTCTTTCGAACGAGATGCAGCAACAGATCGAGAGGCCCCTCAAAGAGGGGCAGTTCTACCTTGTAATCAAGTGTCTCCTCTCTCATATCTTCATCACCTTTCGGATCCTCTCCATCGTAGCCTCAGCGACCTGACGGGCCTTCTTCTCCCCTTCCTCAATAATCAAATCGATCTCCTGCGGTTTTTCCAGTAGCCGGGCCTTTTCTTTCCGGATCGGCTCTAGAAAATCGTTCAGGATCTCGATGATCCTCTTCTTGTCTTCCACACAGCCAATCTTCGCTGCACGGCATTCCTCGTTGATCCGATTTTGAAGATCCGACGGGCTGTGGAGCTTGTGGTAATCAAAGATAAGGCAGATATCGGGATTTCCGGGGTCACTCTTCCTCTGGCGTGCCGGGTCGGTGATTGCCTCGGAGACTTTTCGGCGGATCTCATCGGCGGAGTCGCCGAGATAGAGACAGTTGTTATAACTCTTGCTCATCTTCCGGCGATCGGGACCGAGCAATTTCGGAGAATTCGTCAACAACGGTTGGGGTTCAACCAGGGTTTCGCCGTAGATAAAGTTAAACCGTCTCACAACCTCACGTGCCAGTTCAATATGCGGTACCTGGTCCTCTCCGACAGGCACCTTGGTGGCGTTATAAAGGACAATATCCGCTGTCTGCAGAAGTGGATAACCAAGGAACCCGTGGGTGGAGAGGTCCTTCTGGGTCAGCTCTTTTTGAAGATCCTTGTAGGAAGGGACCCGCTCCAGCCAGCCGAGTGGCGTGATCATCGAAAGGAGAAGGTACAGCTCTGCATGCTCCTTAATGTCCGACTGAATAAAAAAGGTCGCTTTGGACGGATTGAGACCGACAGAAAGCCAGTCAATAACCATCTCGCGTGTCGATTGGCGGATCGATTCGGGGGTGGCGTATTCCGTTGTCAAGGCATGCCAGTCAGCCACAAAGAAGAAACAGTCGTGTTCCTCTTGAAGCTTGAGCCAATTTCGGAGAACCCCATGATAATGTCCCAGATGAAGTCGTCCCGTCGGCCTCATTCCTGAAAGAACAATTTCCCGAGTCTGTTTTTTCATGGAAGCAGTATCCCCGCAATCCAATGGATCGGATACATGAGGAGCCGTAACAATCCAATATAAAAGGCAATAAAGAGGAGAATAAATCCGTATTGGCTAAACCGATAGTACCCCTCCAGATACTGGTCCGGTAATAACCCCACCAGGATCCCCGACCCATCCAGCGGAGGGATCGGAATCAGATTGAAGATTGCCAGGGAGAGGTTCAAAAAAACCCCGATCTCCAGCATTTGAATCAGCATGAGGTAAAGTGTTGTTTCTCCCTGCCATCCGAGGACAAAACGAAAAAGGGCCGCAAACAGACCGGCGAGGAGCAGATTCGAGAGAGGTCCTGCGAGAGAAACCTTAAGGTTGCCAACCCTTCCTCCACGCAAGTGATGGGGATTGACAGGAACCGGCTTCGCCCACCCGAAAAGGGTCAGTCCGGGCATGAGGAACATCATGAGAGGGAAAAGGACCGTCCCGATGAGATCAATATGATGCAACGGATTTAATGTGAGCCTTCCCAGAAGCCTGGCGGTCGGATCTCCCAGGCGATTGGCCGTCCAGGCATGAGAGAACTCATGAAACGAGAGTGAAAAAAGGAAGATCGGGAAAAACAGGGCAAATTGGGCAAGGTTCTGAGACATCGAACGGCGACCCGTAGCAGAGCCGAACGGTTTAATCAACCTTCCTTGACAAATATCTTTAAATATACTAATAAACATATCTAATGAGATATCGTATTGAGGTTCGTGAATCTGCAGAGAGGGTGTTGAAGAGACTGGATAAAAAGTATCAGAGGCATGTTTTCGAGAAGATGCTGGAACTTGAAAAAGAGCCAAGAGGCCACAAATGCGAGAAGCTGAAGGGTGTAGAGAATGGCTATCGCAAAGTGGTGTGGCCCTACCGTATTCTTTACACGATTGATGAAGAAAAAAAAGTTGTTGATGTCTATCTCATAGCTCATCGAAAGGAGGCGTACCGATGAAACCTATTTCCATAGGATTTGAAGAATCTCTTTTGAAAGAGATCAACGAAAAAGCAAAGGTCCTTAAGATGACCCGGGCGGAACTGATCCGTAACGCAATTTTAGAATACCTCTTCAAATTTGATGAAGTCCTGGATGCCAAGATGCTTGCTGAGGCAATTGAAAAAGATGAACAGAAAAGACCATTAGAGAAAATTGCACGCGAGCTCGGTTTTCACTAAGTCCTTCGATTCATAAATTCGGTGACGAATTTATTTACTTAGGACTAGTGCTGAGCGAGTAATTTTGTTGATTTTTTGGCTTTGTATATACGTCATAGTCATTACGAGTCGAAGTATTAACCCCTTGGATGTTTGGAGGCGATCTCCTTCAGTCTCTTGAGATTAAGATGGGTGTAGATCTGGGTTGTTGAGATATCGGAATGCCCCAGCATCATCTGGACCGCCCGAAGGTCGGCCCCACGTTCGAGGAGATGTGTTGCAAACGAATGGCGGAGCATATGGGGAGAGACCCTCTTTCTGATCCCTGCCTTCAGGGCGAGTTGTCGCAGGATCTCCCAAAACATCTGTCGCGTCATCGCACGACGACGACGCGTGAGAAAGAGCGGCTCAACAACAGATCCCTTCACTAATTCTCCCCTCCCCTCTTCGAGGTATCTCTTGACGCTCTTCTGGGCGGAGCGACCAATCGGTACAATCCTCTCCTTGGAGCCTTTCCCGAGCGTTCGGACAAAGCCGGCAGTTAAATCAAGGTCATTGAGCGAGAGATTGACGAGCTCGGAGACACGAAGACCAGTTGCATACAGGAGATCGAGCATCGCCCGATTCCGGATCTCCTCGGCGAATTTCCCCGTTGGAAGGGCAAGCATCCGGTCAATCTCCGGAAGGGTCAAAAAATCGGGGAGTTTTCTGGACGATTTGGGCAGGTCTAGCTCGGATGCAGGATTCGTATCACAAGAGCCTTGTTTCACCATAAACCGGAAGAAGCCGCGAAAGGTTATCAGTTGTCTCGCAATAGAACGGGATTTAAGTCCGTTCTTCGAGAGCAGGAGGAGATAGTCCAAAAGATGATGGGGGGAGACCTTCTTCCACAGAGTGATCTTTTTTTGGGCCAGATACCTGCGGAGGTGGAGAAGATCGCTCGCATAAGCCTCAATGGTATGGGCTGCAAGCCCCCTCTCTACGCGGAGGTAATTTAGATACCGTCGACTCTCTGTATCCCCCTGCCCCTCTTGCATCTGACATGAAAGATTACCCCAACTTCCACCCGATGTCCACGAAACCGTTCCATGGGAATATCCACAACTTTTATGACTGACAACGAAAATAGGGCTAAAGCTAAAGGAGATCACTCATGGGCAATTATTACCGTCTTGAGACGAATCAACTTCAAACAGTCTATAACCAATTAAGAGCGGCTGCCAGCCGGTGTGATGATGATAATCGGCCGGTTGCCGCAGAGGCACGGCAGAGCGTCCCTTCGGCACTCACCCCTTGTGATTTCGGCAAACTCTCCGCCTCCGATCGGAAAAAGCTCTCGATCACGATGACGGATAAGGCCGGCACAAAAGTTTTCGTGAAGAGAGAGGATCTTCTTCAAAATCTCTATTCAAAACTCCACCGAAGAGACGAGCGGGATGGAAAGGCCGATGGGACGATTACTAACGTTTCAACCTCCTCCCCGATCACAATCCATGACGGCGAATCAGGCTCCCTCACGGAGCAATTTCAGGAGCTCTATGGTCCTTCGATCTTCGAAATTACGAGGACAGAGATCTCCAGAGGCGGTGGAGCAAGAGGGACGACCTTCATCATCGGAAAGAAAGCGCTGGGAGGGGGAAGGTACCTCTACACCTTCGCCACCAACGACCATGTAGCCGACAACAGAACGGAGGAGGAATTCTCATGGACACTGTCGCATCCGAACCTTCGCGGCGACGACATGAAGGCAAGACTCGTCGGCATAGACCCCGTCGCCGATCTTGCACTTTTTGAGGCAGAACTGAATCTCGATCTCCCGGTTCTTCAATTTGGCGACTCCGAACTCCTTAAACCGGGTGATACCGCAGTCGCTATCGGTAATACGATGGGGCGCGGCATCTTCGCGGCTCAAGGGGAGATCAAGGAGGCGCATGACGGCATGGAGGGGTACCCTTATTCCCTGATCCGAGCGGAAATGGGGACCGCCTGGGGGAACAGCGGCGGCCCTGTTTTTAACGAGGATGGAGAGGTGATCGGCATCGTGAGCCGAGGAGACCCGAATGTCGTTGGAATCATTAATTTTGAGATCCCATCGTCACGTGTGCAAAAATCGATCGAGAATATGCGTCGCAATGCCTCCATGGAAGGGGTCATGACCGGCTATTGGGGATTTGACTTCTGGCCTCTGACACCTGAAAGAAGGAGGCATTTTGATCAGACCCTCAATCATGGTGTCTGGATTAGCCACGTCGATCCAGATTCCCCCGCCAAAAAGGCAGGTCTTCGTCCCGGAGATCTTTTGCTTACAATCAATGGTCGGAGCGAGGTGACACAAATAGACCGGGAGATTGATAGCCACCGCCTGACCTCTGTCATCTACGACAGTCAACGCGGGGAGAGGTTTGTCCTGACGGTGTTACGAGAGGGGGCCATTGAAACGGTACGACTTGAAGCCGATCAGATCCTCGAAAAACGGCTTCAGGTCTTTCATACGCCCTATCCATTCGCCGTCCGGGAGATTAGTCATGACGAGCGGATCACACGTCAGTTGAAGGTAGAAGGGGTCACCGTTATCTTAGATGATCCCAGAGAGCCGCTCTTTCGGACCTTACATAGTGGCAGCATCGTGACTCATATCGATGGGACACCGACCCCAACGGTCCAGGAGTTCAGAACGGTGCTAGCTAAGGCCCATCGACTGGCGAGAAAAAAGGAGCAGAGGATGATACGTCTCGATTTCTACAGGCCCGCTTCGGTTTTTGGACGGGAGGATTATGGGTTCACCTTGCTCCCGACTCAATGAGATATTTTAGGAGATAACGGTACCAACTCCTTTATCGGTGAATATTTCCAACAACAGGGCGTGCTCCACACGCCCATCAATAATATGGGCGGTTCGGACACCCGACTGAACGGCCTTCAAGGCACACTGAATCTTTGGAATCATTCCCCCGATGATCGTCCCTTCCTCAATCAGTCGACTGACCTCTTTTGTCTTGATGCTGGAGAGCAGTTGTTTGTTCTGATCCAAAACCCCTTCGACATCGGTCAATAACACGAGCTTCTCGGCCTGAAGCGATTCGGCGATCACCCCCGCCACAAGATCGGCATTGATATTTAACGCCTGCCCCTTCTCATCAACACCGATCGGCGCAATGACCGGGATGAACTTCGCCTGGTCCAAGGTCGTCAAGACAGAAGGATCAACCGTTTTTACCGTCCCGACCCTTCCCAAATCAACGGTTTCAGGATCCAGTTTTTTCGCCTGAATCATCCGGCCATCTTTCCCCGAGAGGCCGACTGCCCGTCCGCCGTGGCTGTTGACCAAGCTCACAATCTCTTTATTGATATCCCCCGCAAGCACCATCTCGACAACATCCATCGTTCGATCATCGGTAATCCGCATCCCGTTGTGAAAACGAGACTCAATCCCCATTTTTTTCAAAACCTCGCCGATCTGCGGACCGCCGCCATGGACAATCACGGGATTGATTCCAATATAGTCCAGAAGAACCACGTCACGGGCGAAACTGCTTTTGAGTCTCTCATCGAGCATCGCGGCACCACCGTATTTGATCACAACGGTCTTGCCGTGAAATTTACGAATGTAAGGAAGTGCCTCCATGAGAATGGAGGCTTTTTCAATAAGGTGCTGCATGTTAAAGAATATACCGGCTCAGATCGACATCCTTCACAACCCCGGCCACACGATCCTGGACGTATTGCTGGTTGATATGGACCGCATTCCCCTTCATTTCAGGCGCTTTAAAGGAGACGTCATCAAGGACCCTTTCCATAATCGTATGAAGCCTTCTCGCCCCGATGTTTTCGGTTCGATCATTAACAAGGGCCGCAAAAGAGGCGATCTCCGCCACGCCATCTTCGGCAAACTCCACATCGACCCCCTCCGTCTTCATGAGCTCAACGTACTGCCGTGTCAGTGAGTTTTTGGGTTCCTTGAGAATCCTCAAAAAATCTTCCTTGGTGAGAGACTGAAGCTCCACACGGATTGGAAACCTCCCCTGAAGCTCGGGAATCAGATCGGACGGCTTAGAGACATGAAACGCCCCGGCAGCAATAAAGAGGATATGATCCGTCTTGACCATTCCGTATTTGGTTGAAACGGTCGATCCCTCAACAATCGGCAGGATATCTCTCTGGACCCCCTCCCGGGAGACATCCGGGCCTCGACCGGCCGATTCGCGACTCGCAATCTTGTCAATCTCATCCAAAAAGATAATTCCATTCTGTTCTACGAGTCGGATCGCCTGACGGGTCACCTCTTCCAGATCAACCATCTTCGCCATTTCGTCCTGAATGAGAAAATTCAACGCCTCACGCACCTTGAGTTTCTTTTTCTTCTTCTGTTTTGGCATCATGTTCGAAAACATGTCCTTCAAGTTCATCCCAAGATCTTCCAGATTTCCTCCACCTGCCGAGATCACCTCCACCATCGGAACGACCTGTGCGTTGATTTCAAGCTCTACCACTTGATTGTCGAATTCTCCCGAGCGTAACTTTTCTTTCACCTGCGGATTCTCTTCAATTTTAAGCTGGCGCAACAGAACTTCTATCATCTTCTCTTCCGCATGCTCCTGTGCCCGGACACGCACCCTCTGGTGTTCCTCCTCGCGAACCATTTTGATTCCAAGCTCGGTCAACTCACGGATCATGCTCTCGACATCCTTCCCAACATACCCCACCTCTGTAAATTTGGACGCCTCCACCTTGAGGAATGGTGCCCCGGCAAGCTTTGCGAGGCGTCTGGCAATCTCCGTCTTCCCGACACCGGTGGGACCGATCATGATGATATTTTTCGGGGCGATCTCATCCTGGAGTTCGGAGGGAACCTGAAGGCGCCGCCAACGATTACGAAGCGCGATCGCAACCGCCCGTTTTGCCTCATTTTGACCTACAATGTATTTATCAAGCTCTGAGACAATTTCGCGTGGAGTGAACGATTTCATATTCATATCAAGCCTCTTGGATCGTTATCTGGTCGTTTGTAAAAACACAAATCTCGGCGGCAATTTTTAGTGACTGTTCCGCAATCTCCCGTGCGGATAACTGCGTCTGCCGCATGAGGGCCCTGGCTGCTGCAAGTGCATAAGGCCCTCCGGAACCGATCGCCGTAATACCGTCATCCGGCTCAATAACGTCTCCGTTGCCTGAGAGGGTCAGTATCTTGGAGTTATCTCCCACTACGAGAAGCGCCTCCAGACGCCTTAGGATCTTGTCGGTCCTCCAATCTTTGGCGAGTTCAACGGCAGCACGAGCAATGTGGCCGTTGTACTGTTCCAGTTTGGCCTCAAATTTTTCAAACAGCGTCAGGGCATCGGCCGTAGAACCCGCAAAGCCCGCCAGGATCTTCCCGTCCCGCATCGAACGAATTTTGGAGGCCTTCGCCTTAAGGATTGTGTTGCCGACGCTGACCTGTCCATCCGCCGCAAAAACGAGTTTTCCATCGCGAAGGACAGCCAGCACTGTGGTACTCCTGATCTTATGCTTTGGGGTGGGATTTGTCATAAACCTCCATCAACTGTTTCAAGCTCACATGGGTATACTTCTGGGTCGTTGACAGACTTGAATGCCCCAACAACTCCTGAATACCGCGAAGATCGGCTCCACTCTCCAACAGATGGGTTGCATAACTATGTCTCAATGTATGCGGTGTTACGCGTTTGGCAATACCTGCCTTTAAAACATATTTACGAATCATCCGTTGAACGGAACGGGGCGTCAGATTAAAAAGGTGTCCTTTCGGCTCACTCTTCCCGTTCTGCTCCTCGTAGATTCGTAGCGCCTGCCTCGCTTTTCCGCCAACCGGGACAATCCTTTCCTTCTTTCCTTTTCCCAAAACCTTGATCCATCCCTCTTCCAGATCAACATCCTGCCGACGGAGTCCCAGCAACTCACTAACCCGCAGACCGCAGCCATAAAGGAGTTCCAAGATCGCCCGATCCCGTTTCGAGGTTGGAGTTTCAACCAAAGCAAACGCCTCGTCAACCACCAAAAAACGGGGGACCTTTTTAGGCAGCTTGGGGAGTGAAATCTCGTCCGTTGGAGAGACCTGCAGAACTCCCTTTTTAACCAAAAACCGGAAGAAGCTCTTTAAGACAGAAACCTTGCGGGCAATGGAGACGGCCTGTCGTCCCTGATAGAGGGACAAAATAAAACCACGGACGGTCTCCAGAGCAACAAAGTCAAGACTTTTTCGGCCGAGGTAATTATAAAATTGTCTGAGATCCCTCTCATAACTAGCAATGGTATGCCTCGAACACCCCTTCTCTCTAAGATTTTTAAGAAATTCCTTTAAAGGCTCCTTCATGATGAAGAGGCTGTCGGACGCGTGTATTCGCACCCTTTGGTGGCACAGCGGATCTCTTCTCCGGTCTTCTTGAACTTCACAACCAGAAACACCGCCTTACATTCAGGGCATTTTTCAGGAATCGGTTTGTCCCAGGAGGCAAACTTGCACTCGGGATAGGCCGTACAACCGTAGAAGGTTCGCCCCTTCCGGCTTCTCTTCTCCGTCACCTTTCCTTGCTGGCAGACCGGGCAACTGACCCCGATAGAAACGGCACGGGTCGTCTTGCACTCCGGGTATTTGGGGCAGGCCAAAAAACGGCCAAAACGACCTGACTTGATGATCATCTGAGAACCACACTGGGAACAAAATTCACCGGTCACCTCACGTTTGGAGAGCTCGATTTCCCCCTCCTTGTTCCACTGGAATTCCCGCGTATTCTTGCACTCCGGATAATTACTGCAGGCGACAAACTCGCCACGTCTTCCCCATTTGACAATCATCGGACTGTTACATTTTTCACAGACAAGATCGGTCTTGATCTCCTGCGCCTTGATGTTCTTCATCTGTTTCTTGGCCTTTTCAAGCGTCTTTTCAAATGGATCGTAAAAATCTTTGAGGGCCTCGACGTAATGCCGCCTCCCCTCTTCGACCTCATCCAGCTCCCCTTCCATCTGGGCAGTAAACTCCACATTGAGGATCTCCGGAAAATTTTCGACGAGGAGTTTGTTCACGATCACTCCAAGGCGCGTCGGTGTAAACTTGCCTGTCTCCTTCGCAACGTATTCTTTTTCCAGAATGGTAGAAACAATCGCCGCATAAGTGGAGGGACGCCCAATCCCTTTCTCCTCCAATATCTTAATCAACGAGGCCTCATTATAACGGGGAGGCGGCTCGGTAAAATGCTGTTCCGGAAAGGGATGCAGGAGCTTGAGTGTTTCTCCTTCTACAAGTGCCGGCAGGTTGCGGTCTTCATCATCCGCTTCCTCCTCACCCTGCTTCTCCTCAATCAAGCGATCGATCTGATAGGCGGCCAGAAAACCCGGAAACTTGATCTGAGAGCCGGTCGCCCGCAGTCCATAATCACCTGAAGTCATCTGGAAGGTCGTTTGATCGATGACGGCTGATTCCATTTGCGAGGCCACAAATCGTTTCCAGATCAGTTCGTACAACCGGAATTGATCACGATCGAGAAACGGTCTCACCCGGTCCGGCGGATAATCAAGCGAGGACGGCCGAATCGCCTCGTGTGCATCCTGGGCCGCCTTCTTGTTCTTGTAAAAGTTCGGCTGCGGGGGGACAAAGGAAGGGCCAAACTGACCATGAATGTATCCGCGAACCGCCTCGATTGCCGAGGGAGAAACTCGTGTCGAATCGGTCCTCATGTAAGTAATGAGACCGATCGGCCCCTCCTCCCCTAACGAAACCCCTTCATACAGTTGCTGGGCAAGCACCATCGTCTTTTTAGCAGAGAAGCCGAGCTTTTGCGAGGCGTCCTGCTGGATACGGCTCGTGATAAACGGGGGCGGTGCATGGCGCCGGCGCTCCTTCCGTTCGATTGTCTTGAGAAGAATGTTTTCACGGGAGATCTCATCGACAATCCGTTTTGCCTCATCAGCGTTTGTTACCTGAATTTTTTTTCCTTCCAAGGTGACAACACGGGCCCGGAAAGGAGGGGGCGACGAACCCTCACATTCAAAGTCGATCGACCAGTATTCTTCAGGCTTAAATGCGCTAATTTCTTCTTCCCTCTCGCAGATCAGGCGAACCGCCACTGACTGGACGCGACCAGCCGAGAGACCACGGCGAACCTTGTCCCAGAGAAGCGGGCTGATCTGGTAGCCGACGAGTCGGTCCAGGATTCGTCTCGCCTGTTGGGCCTCATAAAGATGTTGATCGAGTTCCTGTGGATTTTTAAGTGCCTCCTGAATCCCATTTTTTGTGATTTCATGCATCAGAATCCGGTGAATCTTCTTTGCCCCTTTACTCCCCTTTCCCTTCTTTCCCTGGATCTCCTCAGCCAGATGCCAGGCAATCGCCTCTCCTTCGCGATCCGGGTCACAGGCGAGATAAATCTCATTCGCCGACTCGGCGGCCTTTCGTATCTGGTCAACTACTTTCTTTTTGGAAGGGAGGAGGAGGTAGGTGGGAGAAAAACCGTTTTCGATATCGACCCCGAGCTTTCCCTTGGGCAGATCCTTGATATGACCGACCGAGGCCTTGACGGTAAAATTCTTCCCTAAATATTTTCCGATCGTCTGTGCCTTCGTCGGTGATTCAACGATAACAAGTGATTTAGCCATGAGTACGGTACCGCCCCCCCGGGAGCTGTGCAATCTTACCACAAATTTCCAAAGAGACCAACAACGCCGTCAACTGCGAGATGGGAAGTCCGGTTTTCCCCCTGATCTCATCGACTGACGCCTCACCGATCTCACCTAAAACTTCAACTATTTTCTCTTCGGGAGAAAAATTTTGCCTCTCTTTTAAGTGTGGAACAAGATGGCTCAAGGAAAGCGCTTCGAGAACATCCTCCACCTGAAGAACAGGGGTCGCCCCATTTTGAATCAGACGATTCGTTCCTGCGCTCAAGGGCGAGGTGATGTTGCCTGGAACGGCAAAAATCTCCTTCCCCTGTGAAAGTCCCCAGGCGGTCGTTGAAAGGGCCCCGCTTCGCACGGCCGCCTCAACAACAATCACTCCGAGTGAAAGGGCACTGATGATACGGTTTCTCCTTGGAAAATGGGGTGAAATCGCGGCCGTTTCGGGAGAAAATTCGGAGAGAACGGCACCCGCGTTAGCGATTCTCTCCTTTAAGTCCAGATTTTTCTTTGGATAGGGATAATCAAGTCCGCATCCAAGAACGGCAATCGTCTTGCCTCCCGCAGCGAGAGCCCCTTCATGGGCCTGACGGTCAATACCATAGGCAAGACCGCTCACGACAATAATCCGGCGCAGGGCGAGTTCATAGGCAAGGTCGTAGGCGACTTTTTCGCCGTAACGGGTTGGTTTGCGTGAACCAACAATTGCGATCCGATATCCCTTACTCAGTGACTCTCTTTCGCCTGAAACCCAAAGTTTTGAGGGGGGCTCCTCTGTCTCCTTTAACGAAGGGGGATAGAAAGGATCGCTTTTATCAAGCTCAAATCTCATGCCGGCGCGTAGGTAGGTCAGTCAGAGAAGGGGGTCAAGAGGATTTTATTTTCCCGTCCACACGTTCCCGCAACTCTTTCCCAACCTTGAAGAATGGAAGTTTTTTTGGTTTGACCTGAATCGATTCGCCCGTTCTCGGATTCCGGCCGGTGTAAGAACCGTACTCTTTCACCATGAAACTGCCCAAACCACGGATCTCAACCCGGTGCCCTTGTTTCATCGCCTCCACCATCGAATCAAAAATCAGATTGACGACATCCTCCGCCTTCTTCTTTGGCATCTTCCCTTGAACACAAACAAGCTCAATAAGATTAGATTTATTCATGACGTCCCCCTCTTCAAAAGAGATCTAATATACTAAAATTATTCAGAAATTTAACATCTTCGAGAGAGGCTGTCAAGCGTTGAAAAATTCATCTACGCCAAATTTTCTGCGCCCCCAGCAGGAATCGAACCTGCATCCCAAGCTTCGGAGGCTCGTACACTATCCATTGTGCTATGGGGGCCAAAGCAGATTGTTAATATTTCAGCAACGAATAGATCTCATGCCCCTTGAGCTTTTCGCGGCCATTCAAGAATTCAAGCTCCATGAGGCAGGCGAATTCAACAACTTTCCCTCCGGTCTTCTCAACAAGCTCACAGGTCGCCCGGGCCGTACCACCCGTTGCAAGGACATCATCGATCACAAGCACCCGGCTTCCTTCATGAACCGCATCCTGATGGATCTCGAGCGTATCGGTACCATACTCCAGGGCATACGTGACCGAATCGGTCTTATGCGGAAGCTTTCCCTTCTTTCTGACCGGGACAAACCCGGCATCGAGTCGATAGGCAAGCGGTGCCCCAAAGAGAAAGCCACGCGACTCAATCGCCACAACATAATCGATTCCCTTGTCGGCATATCGCTTGGCAAAACCGTCAATCACCTGTTGAAAACTGTGCGAGTCTGCCAGCAGCGGTGTGATATCCTTGAAGACAATCCCCGGCTTGGGAAAATTAGGAATATCACGAATCTTCTTTTTAATCTCTTCCATGAATACCTCCTTAATCTCCTCCCATACGAAGGGGAAATACCCCTACTTTTTCTCTGGCAAAAAGAAAAGCGGATTTCTCGACCTCTCCCCCTCACGAACCTCAAAGTGAAGGTGGGGGCCTGTGGCACGACCGGTCCGTCCCACCTTGGCAATCACCTGCCCCTTTTTTACCCGATTCCCCTTTTTAACCAGGTTGACGGAATTGTGGGCATAAACCGTGTAGAAATTGCCCGAATGCTTGAGGAGAACGAGATTCCCATACCCTTTCAGACGATCCGAAAAGGCGACCTCTCCAGCCTCTGCGGCCTGTATCGGCGTCCCACGAGGGGCTCTGATATCAATCCCATCATGACGCCGTCCTCTCCGGACCCCGAATCCTGAGGAGATGGATCCATGAATCGGCCAGGCAAATTTTCCATGATAAAGCTGAATTTTATCGGCCGGTCTCGCTCCGCCTCGCCGTTTTGATCTTTTGAGTAAGGCGAAACTCCTTGCCTTGACCCCAGGAATAAAAATGGACCTCCCTTCTTTAATAGAGGAGATATCCTGAATATCATTGATCTCCGCCAGCTCTTGAAGAGGGAGATGATACCGTTCCGCCAGATCCCCCAACGATTCCCCCTTCTGAAGTCGATGGTACAGCCCCTTGGCGGTGTAGATGTCCGTGCATCCGCAAAGAAAAACAAAATAAACTAAAAAAAAATAGCCGATTCTAATTTTCAAGTTCCCAGCCATGCTCCCCCACGAGTCTCACAAAACGACACCCCACCAGATTCTCTTTAACCATTTTTTTTTCTTCACGACGAAAACGAACCAGAACCTGCTCTTCCTCATTACCGATCGGGATGACAAGCCGCCCACCCTCTCTCAACTGTTGCAGATAGCAGGCAGGGACCTCCGGCGCTCCCGCCGTCACGAGGATCGTATCAAACGGGGCCCTCTCCGGCCATCCCAGCGTACCATCCCCTATTTTTAGCTCAAAATTGATATACCCCAATCGATAAAGATTTTTTCTCGCCTTGTTGGAGAGCTCTGTAATTCTCTCAATCGAGTACACATGAGAGGCCAGTTCGCACAGGACCGCTGTTTGGTAGCCACAACCTGTTCCAATTTCAAGAACCTTCTCTCCACCCTGAAGTTGCAAGGCGGCGGTCATAAAGCCGACTATAAACGGTTGCGAAATTGTCTGTTTAAAGCCGATCGGCAAAGGACGATCCTCGTACGCCTGGCGAGCCATCCCGGGGTCAACAAATTCATGACGGGGAATTCGGCACATCACCTCGAGGACGCGAGGATCATCAACATGGCGTTCCTGTAGCTGCTCCTCAACCATTTTGCGACGTGCAACGGAAAAATAAGCCATACCGTTTAAGGATTGAACATGGTTTTCTTTCAAATCAAAGTGGTTTTTTAAATAAAAAATAGATAGTGGCTATTTTCGGAAGAGTGGCTCAGAAATAATCTTTACGCGCGAAGCCGCGAGGAGAGCGCCGCAGATGCAAAAGATTATAGAGGCGAATCAACTGACCAAACGATTTGGGGCTCTTCTTGCGGTTGACAAGATCAACTTTTATGTGGGCGAGGGGGAATGTCTCGGTTTTCTTGGACCCAATGGAGCCGGAAAGACAACAACACTCAAGATGATCTATGGATTTTCAACCCCAACGGAAGGATCTCTGGAGATTCTGGGATGGAAGCTTCCGGATCATCTGAGGGAGATCAAGAGAAATCTGGGGGTCGCCCCACAGGAGGACAGCCTCGATCCGGAACTGACCGTTATGCAAAACCTCCTCGTTTACGCCCACTACTTTGATATCCCTCGACAGATCGCAAGAAACAGGGCGGAAGAGCTTCTCGATTTCTTCCACCTGGGGGATAAAAAGGGAGAGGAGATCTATCAGCTCTCCGGCGGGATGAAACGGCGTCTCATGATCGCGAGGGCCTTGATGAACAATCCAAAACTTCTTCTCCTCGATGAACCGACAACAGGCCTCGATCCCCAGGCAAGGCGGCTCATGTGGGACCGAATCAGGGGTCTTGGCCAAAAAGGAGTAACGACGCTCCTCACAACCCACTACATGGAGGAGGCGGCGGAGCTCTGCAACCGGGTCCTCATCATGGATAATGGAAGGATCATTGAAGAAGGGAAGCCAAGCGAACTGGTTCGGAAACATGGGGTCAATAATCTGGAAGAGGTCTTTCTGAAATTGGCGGGACGAGAACTTCGCGAATGAACTTTTTTTTCAACCACTACGCAATCAAGGTTTGGTACAGGGATTTTCTGGTCTGGTCCCGCTATTGGGGGATCAGTCTTTTGGGGGCGATCGGGGAACCGGTCCTCTATTTTACCGCGATCGGCTTCGGATTAGGGGCGTTCGTCGAGCAGATCGAAGGAATGTCTTACATCCAGTGGTTGGGACCGGCCTTGATCTGTTCGGCCGTGATGGAGTCGGCCTCATTTGAAACAACCTATAGTTCATTTACCCGAATGGAGCGGCAAAAGACCTATCACTCAATCGCCTCCACACCGGTCAACCTGCAGGAGGTGATCGCCGGTGAGATCCTCTGGGCCGCCTCCAAGTCACTCCTGCCGGGTGGTATTATGTTTCTCGCGGTCATCATCCTCGGACTCGTCAAGTCGTGGATGGCGCTTTTGATGATCCCTGTCCTCTTTGTTGAGGCGATTCTCTTCGCGAGTCTCGGAATGCTCGCCACCTCCTTTGCAAAAGATTATGACTACTTCACCTATTACTTTACCCTCTTCATCTCTCCGATGTTTCTCTTCTCCGGAACCTTTTTCCCCCTGACCAAACTACCGGCGTGGGTTCAGCAAGTTGCCTGGCTGCTCCCGCTGTCGCATCCTGTTAATATCGCACGACATCTCTTTTACGGCTACGGAGAGGGAAATTTTTTCTTGAATCTGCTTTGGCTTGTCCTGCTCGCCTATTTTATCTCACATTGGGCTATTAAAAGGATGTTGAAGAGGTTGGTGGTATAAAAAACAAAACGGACCCGACTATGCAGCCGGGCCCGTTCCTTGACTAGCTAGTCAACTAGTTTGCTGGCTTCGCAGCAGTCGCAGCGGTCGGGGCAGCTGGCTTCTCAGCAGAGGCCTTCAACTCGGTGGCAACGCACTCATCGAGTTTGGCACCTGTGTTACCTGCCTTCGTGCACTTCTCCACAGCAGCCTTGCGGGCTGGGGTCTCCTCAACAGCCTTGGCAACCTCCTCAGCAACAACAACGGAGGAAAGGGCCATGACAGCCACGAGAATTCCAATAATCTTCTTCATTATAATTCACCTCCTCTCTTCCTTGAAAAAGCGATGAGGCCCTTTAAATAATCCAAAAAGAAAGGTCAAGTCTCTCCCCTCCTCCTCTTTTCTCTTGAAAAATCGGGGGTCGGCTATATGATCCTTCGCAATCTTGTAGTTAACGTACTTAACTTTTTTAAGTTTCTTCAAAGGGGGTTTTATGGAAGTCTCTGATGTCCTGCAGTCGTTGTTCCGCTGGATTCATGTGGTCGCCGGGGTGCTCTGGATCGGTCATCTCTATTTCTTCAACTTCGTCAACGGCCCTTTTGCCGGGACGATGGACGGGGAGACCAAAAAGAAGGTCGTTCCCCAACTGATGCCGCGGGCTCTTTTCTGGTTTCGGTGGGCAGCCGCCTACACCTGGGTCACAGGCGTTCTCATGCTGATGCTCGTCTTTTACCATGGCGGGGCACTTTTTGAGGATGCGGTTGGCGGTTGGGGATTTCCAGCGATCCTTATGCTGCTTGTCACCTTTTCAGGCCCTTTTCTTTACGATCTAATTTTAAAGCATCTCTGGGCAAAAAATACCAAGGTAGCAATTGGAGTTGGTTTTATACTCGTCAGCGGGATTGTCTGTCTCTACCATGAGTGGGCCGGTTTCGGTTACCGTGGCTACAACATCCATCTCGGGACATTCCTCGGCACGATCATGGCGTATAACGTCTGGTTCAAGATCTGGCCGTTTCAGCAAAAGATTATCACTGCCGTTAAGAACGGTGAGGCACCCGATGCGGCGCTCGTTGCAGAAGCAGGAGTTCGTTCACGACAGAACACCTATTTCTCGGTCCCTCTGATCTGGACGATGCTGAACGCCCATACGGTCTGGGCCTCGAGTACCAAGCTGTATCTCTTTGCAATGATCATTGTGGGAGCCGTCGGGGTGCATCATCTGCTCAAGAAGGCAACTAAGGTTCAGGGATTCTAGTTAAGCCTCTTGCCTCTTGAGCCACCTTGCATACGCCTGTTGCGGAAGGGCCGCCTTTTCACTCTTGGAGAGAAGCGTGGCGATTACCAGATCCCCGCTCACATTGAGGCAGGTGCGACACATATCGAGCAGACGATCGACGCCCAGGATGATTCCGATCCCCTCCCCCGGTACACCGACCGTCTGAAGCACAATAACGATTAAAGGGATCGAACCGCCCGGGACACCGGCCGTCCCAACCCCTGCTAAAATCGACATCAGAACGACGGTAATCTGCTGTCCCAGTGTGAGATCAACGCCAAAAACTTGTGCCAAAAAAAGGATCGTCACCCCCTCAAAAAGGGCCGTTCCGTTCTGGTTCGCTGTAGAACCAACAGTGAGAACAAAGGTTGCGAGTTTGCGCGGTAATTTGAGATTCCTCTCGGCCACCTCGAGTGTCACCGGCAACGTGGCATTACTGGAGGCCGTTGAAAAGGCGGTCAACATCACTTCTTTGATATTGGAAAAAAACCAGCGGGGGGAAAGACCACCGAGAAGCCGAAGCAGCGTCGAATAAACAATAAACTGCTGAATGAGAAGCCCACCAATCACAACAGCGACATACAAGGCGATATGTCCCAGGATCTCATGCCCAAAACGTCCCGTCATCGTATAAACAAGGCCGGCGACACCAAACGGGGCAAAATCCATGACAAGATCAATGAGTCGCATCGAGACATCCCGAACCCCTTCCAGAAACCGGCAGACCGGTTCCCGCACGCGTTCTTCCACCAGCATCAGCCCAACCCCAAAGAAGAGCGAAAAGACCATGAGGGCGAGCATCTCTCCTTCCAAGGCCTGGGTCGCCGCCGCAATCGGATTTTTGGGTATGAGGGAAAGGATGATATCGATCGGGTCCTTTGACTTCTGCGCAAAGGTAACCGCTTGTTGGGCCGGCCCCTGGAATTCGGTCATCAGTCGAGCTTGGGTCGCCGAATCGAGTCCGTGCCCCGGTTGAATCCAATGGACGAGCGTAATCCCAAGGACAACGGAGATCGAGCTCGCAATGATCGTATAAAACAGCGTCTTGATTCCAACCCGTCCGAGGCTCTTCACCTCCCCCAGCTCGGCAATCCCCATGATGAGCGCCGAGACAACGAGCGGGACAACGAGCATGAAAATCAATCGGAGAAAAATCTGCCCGGCCGGATAGGCAGCATACTTGATAACCGTGGAAACAAGGTCAGCGGGGAGCCAGAGGTTGGAGGCGATACCAAGCAGTCCACCAATAACGAGACCGAGAAGGATCCGGGTATGACGAGGCATCGATTAGCGCTTATAGTAAGTCACCCGACACAAGGAAAGAAATATTTTAGTTGTCTAGAAAATGTTCCTTCGGCAAAAATTATTTGATTCTGATTATAAATCAAAGTGTTCCACGCGTGCCTGTCACCAAACAGCGGCCATTTTCATTCCTGATTGGTGCGCCGCAGGCGCATGACCGGTTGCTAAAAAAACCTCTTAAAAAACACTTGTTTTAAAGGAGGGACCGATGAGTTCACTTTCCCCAACTTTAGCGAGGGGCCAGGTCATTTTTACCCACACAGGTGATTTTGTCTTGACTATTTTTATTTATTAGATAAAAATATCATAGTGTTCCATCGGGCCCTAGAAGAGGTTTGCTTTGATCCACTTTTTGGACGGCAGATGAGATTTGTTGCTGGGCCTAGGCAAGTTGGCAAGACAACACTAGCCCGGTCTTTTTTGGAATCCAAAAAATCGGGGATATTTTACTATAATTGGGACCAACGCACCCTCCGCACCCATTTTAAGAAAGACCCACATTTTTTCCATTCAGATGTTCTGAAAGAGAAAAAGCAAGGAGAGACCTGGATCTGCTTTGATGAAATTCACAAATATCCAAAATGGAAGAACATCTTGAAGGACCTCTTTGATTCGTTTGAAGATCGTTATCATTTCATTGTCACGGGTAGCGCCCGGCTAGACCTTTTTCGGAGGTCGGGTGACTCTCTTTCAGGTCGCTACTTTCTTTTTCGTCTCTTACCGATTTCCCTTTTTGAAATGGAAGGACGCCCACTGGATCTGCCTGATACCGATGCCAAGACATTTATCGAGAAAAATATTCAAGATCGGGAACACGCTTCAGACTTAGAACAACTCCTTCAATTTGGTGGTTTCCCAGAGCCTTTGTTTAAAGCAAACGAGGTTTTTTCCTCTCATTGGCGCGAAGAGTATCTTGAGTCCCTTTTAAAAGAAGATCTTAGGGATCTTACAAAGATTCATGAACTTGAGAATGTGGCAAGTTTTCTTTCCCTTTTGCCCGAACGTGTTGGTTCTCCTTTGTCGCTGAATGCCGTTCGAGAGAATCTGGAGGTGAGCTACACGGCAACAAAAAATTATCTTCAGGCGGCCTTTTTTACGTACATTCTCTTTCAAGTGCCTCCTTACACCCAAAAAATATCAAGAAGCTTAAAAAAAGAGAAAAAAATTTATTTTTTTGACTGGACAAATGTCACAGATCCGTCAAAGCGGTTTGAAAACTATGTAGCGGTAGAACTCAAAAATAGAGTGGATCTTTGGACCTCAGCTACAAAATACAAGTTTGATCTCTTCTTTGTTCGAAGTCGTGATGGGAGAGAGACAGATTTTTTGGTGACTCGAGATGCCAAACCCTATTTTCTTGTTGAAGCAAAACTTTCATCGGATCAAATTGAATCTCACAATCGCCATCATGCAGTGGTTCTTGGAAATATCCCCCTTATCCAGCTAATTGCCAAACAGGGGGTTGTTAAGGCGGGGCGGGATAATACCTATCTTCTTTCCGCATCAAGATTTCTTTAATATCGCCCCCCCTCCCCGCCATGGTTGCTAAAAAACCCGTCTTGTTTTAGAGGAGGGGCCGATGAGTTCACTCTCCCCATGGCTTGTTCTCTTGATTTATCTCGTCCCGATCATCGGAACGATCAGCCAGATCTGGCGACGAATGGGGCAGATCTGGGTCTGGGATGCCCGATTCATCAACTGGAAGCGGCTCCACCCGTTGACCCAATACACAAACCTCCGTTCTCTGAACCATCTTGCGGGACGGATCGAGTACGCCACAGGCCACTTCCGCGACTATACGATCGGTCTCTATATGATGGGAACGGCCGTCTATGAGGCGACCCTCATGGTCTCCTGGGACCCCTCCATTCGGGGGGACCTCTTCTTGAGCCTCTTCTACCACACAGTTTTTGCCCTCCTCTCCCTCTGGACCTACCGCCGACATGTCGCCATCGGCCTTCAAATGACCGAATTCATGAGGATCAACCCGCACGTACACCCCCAGGAGTTTTTTGACCATTATTATGAAAGGCTGGGGCCGGGGGCGATTCCGATCCCGACCAGGGCGGAGAGAACAGTCGATCCGACCAATGTCTCCTACTTAACCGGTCGCCCTCAGAGACAGACCTATTGGACCTGGATTCATGGGGCGTATGACACCGCCCTCTTTGCACGAAGTGCCTTCCGGGCCCTCGAGGTCTTGGGAAAGGAATATGGGAGGGAGGTGTTTGACGTCATGGCCTCACTCTGGGGTTCCCGGATGCTTCAACTCTTTCACGCCAAGATGACGGTTACGGGATCCGAAAAACTGAAGAGCCTTTCAGGGAAAATTATTCTCGTCTTCAATCATAAAACCTACCTTGATTTTGTCTTCAATTTCTTTGCGTTGAGTTCTGCCCAGTTGGCCGACGGCCGTTCCCTTCGCCCTCGCTACATGGCGGCCAAGGATCATCTCGTCGATAATGCCCTCGTTTACAACGGCTTTGGGATCGGAAAATTGGTAGAGAGCGTCGATATGGTCTTTGTCGATCGTCAGGGAAAGGGACAGCTCGCCGTCTCCGACGCCTCCGAAAAAATTGTTGGGAAGGAGATCGACCTCGCACTCTATCCGCAAGGAACACGCGCCCTCCCGAACTACGGATCGCTTGGGGAGCGCCTCGATGCGGGCTACTACACGACCGGTGGTCTCAATTCCCTTAAAAAAGAGCTCGGCCATCTTAAAAAAGGTTGTGCCTACCTTGCCGCGGATGCGGCGATTGCGCTGCGTGACAAAGGCGTTCCCCTGCATCTTGTTTTTATCGGTATCAACGGCGATGCCACGATACTCCCGAAAGGTTCCTTCAAGATCCAGACGGAAGGGGTTGTCGAGTGTCATGTCGGCGAGATTTTGACACTCACTTCGGACGACGTTCGGGAGGTTGAAAAATCAGGACAAAAATATCTGGAGTTGACCGGGCGGATCCACCGGGAAATCAATCGCGGGCTCGTCAAGGCAACCGGAATCAACGAAACCCTGAAACGTCGTTTTCTGGAAGATTCAAGAAAAGATTCGATTGCCTCCAAGGAGCAACAATTGAAACTCCAGGGGCTTTTAAAACAGGCCGATCAGGAGGAAAACTTTCTTCCCTTTATTATTCTGGACCGAATTTTCACCCTTCCTTTCGTGGAGAGGGCCCCCTTCCTTAAAGAACTCGTCGCCCGCCTCACGGAGAGGGGAAATCTGACGGATCTCTCTGAACAGGTTACGGATCAGATGTTCCGGTACCGTGGAACGGAGCTCAAAAGAATTGTTCGGCAGGAACAGGCGAGGAGATCGGCATGAGGGTTCTTGTGACCGGAGCCAGCGGTTTTGTCGGCTCCCACGTTGTCCGCAAACTCCTGGAAAAGCGACACTCGGTTCGTATCCTGCGCCGCAAAAACTCTCCGACAAAACTCCTGGAGGGACTCCCTCTCGAATCGGTGTTGGGAGACGTAACGGATCTTGACTCGATTTTAACCGCCATCAAGGGGTGTGAGGCGGTATTCCACATTGCCGGACATATCTCCTACTGGAAGGGGGAGAGAGAGCTTCAAAACCGGATCAATATTGAGGGGACGCAAAACATCGTTCGGGCCTGCCTCAAAGAACGGGTTACCCGGCTCGTCCATACGAGTTCAATCGCCGCAATCGGTTTTGGAGAAGAGGGTCAAGTCGTCGATGAAGCGCTCTCCTATAACTGGGGACCGTATCGGATCAATTACAACGACTCAAAATTTCTGGCGGAAGAGGAGGTCCGGAGCGGGATTGCCAGAGGCCTCGATGCCGTCATTGTCAATCCGGCCGTTGTCTTCGGGGCTGGTGATATTCATCTCCATGCCGGCGCCATGGTCTGCCAGATTGCTCGCGGAAAGATGCCATTTTATTTCGACGGCGGCTGTTGCACCTGCGATGTGGAGGATGTGGCCGATGGTCATGTTGAGGCGCTTGAGAAAGGGAGGAAGGGGGAACGTTATATCCTGGGGGGTGAAAATTTCAGATGGAGAGAGTTGTTTCGGCTCATTGCCGAAACCGTTCAGGGATCTCCTCCAAAATGGAAAATTCCTCTTCCCCTGATGAAGACACTCGCCCTCCTGGAGGAGGGGTCTTCAAAACTGATGAAAAAACGCCCGCGCTACACGCCGGAGGCGGTGAGGGTTGCGAGCCTTCCCTGTTATTACTCTTCCAAGAAGGCAATCCGGGAACTGGGATACCAGGTCACCCCCTTTAAAAAAACAGTTCAAAAGACCTACGACTGGTATAAGGCAAACGGCTATCTCACATGATTCAGTCACCGCTCCTTACCACATTCTCTTTCATTAATCATGCCTTTGGGACGTTGGCTGACGACAAGATCCCAAGCGATGTTGTCACGGTCAAACAGGTGCATGGAACCTACCTCTATTTTGTTGAGGAGGACCGCGAGATCGAAAAGCCGGGTTATGACATCCTCATGACCGAGAAGAAAGGGACACGGATCGGCGTCAAAACCGCCGATTGCCTGCCAATCCTCATGGTGGAACCGAAAAAGAGAATTATTGTCGCGGCCCACGCCGGCTGGAGGGGAACGCTCGAGAAGATTGCCAGGACGGCCTGTGAAGAGATTACCAAGCGGGGTGGTTCCGTTGAAAATTTGTCTGTTGCCTTGGGCCCCTGTATCGGCGGGAGATGTTATGAAGTTGAAAAGGAGGTCGCCCTCCCGTTTCAAAAAAAATTCCCGAACCACCCCTCTTTTTTAACGCGAAAATCGGAGACGAAGTGGCTCCTGGATATCGGCCGGGCCAATCGTGACGAGTTCATTGCAGCAGGAGTCAAACCGGAAAAGATTGATCAGATTGATCTCTGCACCCACTGTCGTCCGGACCTGTTTCATTCCTACCGGCGTGAGGGAAAGACGGACAAGCGGATGGTGAATTTTATCGGCTTGTTGTAGTTAAAGAAGATTCCCTTCGGATCCACGAACAGGCGATACTTCCAATAAAAAACAAAACAGTCCCCACCAAGAGTACCAAAAAGAGGACCCCCATCTTGGCACCACGAACGAGCGAAGAGTTTCCCCCGAAGCAGACGGAGCAGGCCCAGACCGATCTCTCACAAAAAAGAAGCGGGGCCAAAACAGTGATCATGGAGAGCGTCTTCATCTTTTTTAAGAAATAAAAACCGTACGGAATAAGCGCCACAAGCAGGAGAATGCCAAAAGAGGTCAGCAGAGTACTGAAATTTTGGACGATCAAAAAGAGTCCTAGTGCCGCTGAAATCGTAATAAAAGCGATATGAAATGATTTAAGGGACATGCCTTAACATATCCTGATCGGTCGCAACTGGCAAGAGGAGCAAGGCCACAAAGAATAAAACGGTCAGGGTCAGGACCCAGTAGATAAGTTTTCTCTCTGAAATCAGGTGCATAAAGTAACTCGCCACGAGCGACCCCTTCACGGTCGCAATGATGAGCGCAACCGCAATCGCCCCCTTTGTGGAGAGATCCAGGTAGGAGACTGACACCGTTACAAGCGTCAACGCCGCCAAGGCAACAAACACGGAGATGTAGATCCGGACATGCTTTTTAACATCAAAGAGACCCTCATGAGACATAAGCATCCTCCCGCTCTCTTACAAAAGGTACAGCACAGGAAACAGGAATATCCACACGAGATCGACAAAATGCCAGTAGAGCCCCGCTGCCTCAACACGGCCAGCGAACTGCTTGGGGTTGCTCTTCCAAAGAGCCGCCCCCGGAAATAGCAGATAGGTATTGACCAAAATTCCCCCCATTACGTGCAGGCCGTGCAGACCGGTCAAGGTGAAATAAATGGCAAGAAAGGTGTTTTTTGAGGGGAAGAGGCCGTGGTGAAATTTGGCCGTGTATTCAAAGTACTTGATAATTAAAAAGCCAAAGGAAAGGAGGATCGTCGAAGCCATGAAGAGACGATAGCGGTCAAACCGGTTCATCATGAGCGAGGCCCAAGCCATCACCATCGTGACACTCGAACTGATCAACACCATCGTATTAAGTGTCGCAAGGGGAACATTGAGAATGGAGGAGCCTTCCGGCCAGTTCAGGCTTCCAACCCGAAGGATAATATAAGTCGAAAAGAGGGCGCCAAAAAGCATCACCTCGGAGGCCAAAAACAGCCAGACCCCCAGTTTGGAATTGGTAACCCCTGTAACCGGATGAGGATCTTCAATATGATGAATGAGTGAGTTAGACATTTTGAGGTATGAAATCCTCCTTCTCTCCTGGAACACTGTACTCATACGGCCCACGGTTCACCTCCGGTTCCTTCAAAAAATTTCCGTGGGGCGGAGGCGTTGGCGTAGCCCATTCAAGGGTTGTTGCCTGCCATGGATTCTCGGGGGCCTGTCTCCCCTTCTTAAGGCTCCAGAAAAAATTGATAACAAAGAGGAGCTGAACCAATCCAAGAATCCATGCGGAATAGGACATGAAAACATTTGTCCCCTGAAGACCCTGGGCATGGGCATACATCGTTGGTGTATGTAGACGTCGCGAGGCGCCGGCAATTCCCTGAATGAACATCGGGAAGAAAACCCCGTTTAAGCAAAGAAATGAGCCCCAAAAATGGATCTTGCCTAAAGTCTCATTCATAAATCGGCCCGTCACCTTTGGATACCAGTGGTAAACACCGGCAAACAGCGCCAGCAAGGTCCCTGGGGCCACAACATAATGAAAGTGACCAATCACATAATAGGTGTCGTGGAGGTGAATATCCGAAGCCGCCAGCCCAAGAGGAAGTCCGGTCAATCCACCGATGGCGAACATCGGCAGAAATGCCAGGGCAAAGTGCATCGGCACGGTATAACGGATCGATCCTCCCCAAAGGGTTAAGACAAGGACCGTCAGGATGATAACGGAGGGGATCGAGATGATCATTGTTGTGACCTGAAAGAAATTTGAAATCGCAGTCCCCATCCCGGTCATGAACATATGATGCGCCCAGACAAGGAACGACATGAAACCCAAAAAGAGGGAGGCACCGACAATCGTCTTGTAACCATAAAGAGGCTTGCGTGTATTCGTGACAATAATTTCGGTCACAATCCCCATGGCAGGCAGGATCAGGACATAGACCTCCGGATGGGCCAGAAACCAGAAAAGGTGCTGCCAAAGGATCGGGTTTCCCCCGCCACTTACCGGGAGAGGCATCCCACTCACGACAAGACCGCTTGGCAGAAAAAAACTCGTTCCGGCCAGACGATCCATCAGTTGCAGGACACCGGCCGCCTCGAGGGGCGGAAAGGCAAGCAAAAGCAGAAACGAAGTAACAAACTGCGCCCAGACGAAAAATGGGAGCCTGAAGAACGTAAGCCCTTTCGCGCGGAGCTGAACAATGGTGACAATAAAATTAACCGATCCGAGCAATGACGAGGTGATCAACGCTACCATGCCGAAGAGCCAAACGGTCTGACCGGTCGTCGCGATATCCGATAAGGGGGGGTAGGAGGTCCAACCGGAATTGGCCGCCCCTCCTGGCACAAAAAAACTCGTGAGCATCACAACGCCACCGACGAAGTAGCACCAGTAGCTGGCGGCATTCAGCTTGGGGAATGCCATATCGGGGGCACCGATCTGGAGCGGAACGAGATAGTTTCCAAAGCCCCCCACCGCAAGCGGGACAACCCCCAAGAAAACCATGATCGTTCCGTGCATGGCACCGAGCGAATTATAAAATTCGGGAAGCATCATACCACCCGGCATTGTCGTCTCGCTAAACAAGCCTCCAATCCACGGGAGCGGCTCACCCGGATAGGCGAGCTGCCAACGCATGAGCATCATGAGACAAAAACCGAAAAAGAGAAAAACAAGTCCGGTGAGGCCATACTGGAGGCCGATCACCTTGTGATCAACCGAAAAAACAGTGCGTCGAAGAAAGCCTAAATGTTCACCGTGATCTTCACTCATAGCTGTCCCCCCGGTTGTGTCTCCAGATAACTCTCCTGCTCCTTCATCCAGACCTCATACTCCTCCGGCGTATCAATACTTACAAAACCCCGCATCAGGGTATGGCCGACTCCACAGAGCTGGGCGCACATGATTTCATACTGCCCTGTCTGTGTCGCCTCCCACCAGATCGGAACGACCATCCCCGGAACGGCGTCTTGCTTGACCCGTAAAACCGGGATCGAAAAACTGTGAATGACATCTTTGGACGTAATATGGGCAATGACCGGTTTGTGGACGGGGAAATGGAGCCAGCCAACCGAGACGATATCATCCTTGCCTGCCGGATCATCCGGATTTAAACCGATCGGATCTGCATCGCTGATAAAACGGGGGTCCGTTCCTCCAAAAACACCGTCTCGTCCCGGATAATGAATGTTCCAGGCGAATTGCTGGGCAACAACACGAATGACAAGCGAATCCTGTTCCCGCGGAAATTCCGATTTGTATTTTGACCAGATCGGGAACGAGAGACCGATCAAGAGAAAAATCTCAAACAGGACGACGCCGATCTCAAGATATTTGGGAAGTCGTGACTTGGCCGATTCATAACTGGCCCTCTGGCCGGGTTTCGCACGGAATCGGATCAGCGAATAGAGTAGAAAGAGGCCCCAGCCGACAAACAGGACGGCGGCAAACCAGTGGACAACGTTGATCAACTGATCGATCGCCGGACTCTGTGTCGAAAGACTCGGTGGAAAACCCCAACCGTAACCTGTTGTCTCCATAAAAATGAACTCGCCGCGCTACCATACTGTTTTTTTTACGTCAACAAAACAGTCGCTTGATGAAAAAAAGGCGAGGTGCTAGCAACTCAAATCATCAGAATGAAATCAAGAAAATTGGCACTGGTAATCACGCTTCTCACCTTCTGTCTCATCCTGCTCGGTGGTATTGTGCATGGGACTGACTCGAGCCTTGCCTGCCCCGACTGGCCTCTCTGTTACGGAAGTCTCTTCCCCGAGATGAAAGGGAACATCGCTGTTGAACACGGTCACCGTCTGCTGGCTGCGATGGTCGGCCTGTTGACGATTATCTTGGCCGTTTTTCTGAGACAAGAATTCCCAAACAACAGAGGGCTCCACCGACTTGGCCTAGCTGCCCTCTTTCTCGTAATCTTTCAGGGGGTCCTGGGTGGAATCACCGTCCTCTACAAACTGTCCGATCTCGTCTCAACCGCCCATCTCGGAATGTCGATGATCTTTTTTTCAACGCTACTCCTGATAGTTTTAACTTTAAGGAGTCCTAAAAGTTTTTCTGAGGCGAGGAAGGGTACGCCCCCGTCAACTCAGTTTATAAAACTCATGATCGCCCTCCTTTTTCTTCAGATTCTCCTCGGCGCCTTTGTCCGCCACAGCGGATCGGGTCTCCTCTGCCCTGATATACCGATGTGCTACGGTTCCTGGTGGCCGATCGACAGTTGGGGTCGTCAGATCCATATGCTGCATCGGTTGATGGCGGTTGTCCTCCTCCTGCTTTCAATCCCCCTCCCCTTTCTTTATTGGAAAATAAGCGATGACCTGACAAAGGCAGTCCTTTCGGCAATCCCGCTACTTCTCCTCTCTCAAACTGTTCTGGGAATCTTGAGTATTCAAATGCTGCTTGGATTGATCCCGTTGACAGCCCATCTCGCCATTGCCGTATTGCTCATTGGAAGCCTCATGACGGCCCACGAAAGGCTCAGATGATTCTGGATCTCCCGTCTCTGTCGGGGAAGGTATCGGATCTCTGGGCCCTCACGAAGCCGCGCATTACCTTTCTTGTCCTGTTAACGACGGCCGCCGGCCTCGGAATATCCCCCCTCCCCCTTGACCGCTCCCTCCTCATAATGACACTTGCGGGAACCGCCCTCCTTGTCGGCGCCGCGAATGCCCTCAACATGTATCTGGAGAGGGATGTCGATGCGCTCATGGAGAGGACGATGGATCGCCCCCTCCCTGCCAAGAGGCTTTCTCCTCAGATCGCCCTTTGGATGGGGATTTTTTTTGCAATCTGCTCAACCGTCCTGTTGTTCAAACAGGTCAACCAGCTGACCGCCTTGCTTGGCCTGACCGCCTTTATCAGTTACGTCTTGTTTTATACACCTCTTAAAAGGCGGAGCCTCGTAGCCCTCTTCATAGGGGCGATTCCAGGGGCAATCCCACCCCTTATGGGATGGACCGCAGCAACCGGCTCGATCAGCGGACCTGGATTGGTCCTCTTCTTCATCCTCTTCCTGTGGCAGATCCCTCACTTCCTGGCGATCGCCCTTCTTTATAAGGAGGAATATGCGAAGGGGGGGATCCGGATCCTGCCGCTGGAGGCAGGCAATGAGGAGACGAAGAGGTGGATCGTGCGTTACTCCATTGGGTTAGTGGCGATCAGCCTCTATCCGAATCTGTTGGGCATAGCCGGCCCTCTTTACTTCACGGTCGCCTCCCTGACCGGTCTCCTCTTTCTATGGATTGCCCTCTCCGGAATAAAAAAAAGGGCCTTGAGGCCTTGGGCCAGAACCCTTTTCTTTGCCTCGGTTATCTACCTTCCGGTGTTGTTGATCACCCTCGTTATTGGAAAATAAGACTATCGATTGATATGGATTGTCACTGTATTGTCGTTGCTATTCGCAACCGCCAAGTCGAGCGCCCCGTCTCCGTCAAAATCACCGATTTCAACACCAGTGGGTTGATCTCCAACCGTTAAAAGGGCTTGGGTATCAAAGGTACAATTCCCCTTATTCAAAAAGATGGAGATAGTATCATCTATTGTGTTTTTACCGGCAATATCCAGATCACCATCCCCATCAAGATCGGCACAAACATTGGCGCTCGCTCCATTACCTGCCGTTAATGTAGTGCTTTCTGAAAAACTGCCACTCCCATTATTTTTGACCACAGAAATGGTGGTCCCCGCCCCCTGATTAGCGTTGCCGGCAAACAGGTCCTCATCTCCATCGGCATCGCAGTCACAGCTAACAACACTTAAAGGGCGGGCCCCTACAGAGACGGTGGAGCTACTCCCGCATGTCAAGTTTCCACTACAGGAAAAAACTGTCAGACTGTTCGCCCCGGCCCCTCCATTCGCAACAGCAATATCGAGATCCCCGTCGTTATCAAAATCGGCCATCGTAATTAAATTGGGTCCCGTCAATCCTGTGAGCGTTGATGTAACTGTAAAAGTGCCGCTGCCGTTGTTGGACAAGAGGGAAACGGTATTCCCATCCTCATTCGTTACCGCTAAATCAAGATCTCCATCATTATCCAGATCGCCGGGCATCACAATAAAAGGGGCATCCCCCACGGTAACATTAGTAGCGGTTCCAAATGAGCCCGAACCATTGCCGAGCAAAATCGAGATGCTGTCACCCGCATCATTGGCTGTCACCAGATCCAGGTTTCCACTCCCATCAAAATCCCCCGTGGCAATACCAAATGGTCCCAGCCCAACATTGAAATTAGTACCACCCCCAAAGGTTCCATCACCATTTCCAAAATAACAGGTGATCGTTGTCCCAAGATTGTTGTTATAATTGGTGCAGCAAAGATCATGACGAGAATCCCCGGTATAATCTCCGACGGCACAGCGACGTGGCTCGACCCCTCCCGCCACTAAGGTAGCAGTTCGGCTAAAGTTTGTCCCTCCTGTTCCCCTTACAAAGAGGTTTGTTCCATTGGCCACTTCAGTTTTATCAATCGTATTGTCAGCGTCTCGATCCGTCGTTGAATTGTCACTCGTTGGGTTGAGACCTTGGGTAGGCCTAAGCAGGGCTGTTACATTTCGGGTACAGAGTGTTGAATTCTTGCAGGTACACCAGGTCCATCCATGAGCACTGACAAAAGGTTTTTGTCTGAAGAGGCACTCCTTCCAATCATTGATAGAATCCCCATCGGCATCATTCAAGACAAATGTTGTTGAATCGCTTTTAGAGCCTTCTGTAACCGTATAAACAACTTCAATATCGGCCTTCGTTGTTGAATTAGTCGGGATCGTCGTGTTGCCACTTGAAAGCTTGAGTTCTCTCGTGCCGGTGTCAAAGGTAAGGCCTGTTTCGGTCGATAATCCGGTCATTGAATAGGTCAATGTCGCACCACTCGTTGAGGCAGTTCCTGCCGGCATCGTAATGGTGGTAAACGCCTCTCCAGGGACAATACCGAGCGTATTTGTAGTGGTATTTGTAACTGCTGTTCGCACCGTGGTAGCCGTCGGTGCATCCGGGGTCCCTGAACTGCCGCTGCCGCCATTATCCCCGCCTCCCCCTCCTCCACCTCCCCCAGAACTCTCAGAACTAGAAGTGCTTCCCCCGTCATCAAGGGAGGCGGCACATCCCATCAGAAGTGACAAGAAAAACGCCAACCAAACTGGAAAAAGTCGGAAAATGTAAAGCTGAGACCTTCTCTTCATGATACCGATGGATTCTATAGTAAATCCCCCCGACGTGGTACCGGAATTTAGTCAGGCAACCACCTCTCTGGCAAGTAAGAATATCACTGCCATGAGCAGTGCAGCAAGACAAAAAGGGGCGGCATACCATCGGTCATAAAGGAAACCGGCGATGAGCGGCCCTATAAACCGCCCCAGACTTGCACCGGATTGAAAGGTCCCCATCACGGCGCCCCTCAGGTGGGGGCCTGAACTCTTGGAGGCAAGACTGAGCAAAGAGGGAAAGACAATCCCTCGGCCAAGAGAACCCAAGCAAAGCGGAATGAGAAGAAGAATGACCCAGGGGACATGCGGACTGACCAGATAAGAGAAAACCAGAATGAGGGAGCCGGCCAAAACCAGCTTTTTCTCTCCAATCCTCTCAGAAAGGGGACGAATCAATCCCCCCTGAACCGCCATCATCACACAAGCCATCAAAACGATCACATAACTCACCTGGCGAACATCATAACCAAAACGATCTCTCATAAAAAAAGCAAAGATCGATTCCAACTGGTTGACGGAGAGGGTGAAGAGAAAATGGATGAGACAGAGCCAAAAAACCGGTTTCTGTCTTAAAACCTTCTGTGGAAGCGGATCCGGAATATGATGATGACGTGGCGGCTCTTGCAAGACAAAAAAGGAATAGATCAGATTGATCAAATTTAATAAGGCGGCGGTCAAAATCGGGACCGAATATCCATAGGGGGCGAGCGCCCCACCAAGGGCGGGTCCCAAAAGAAAACCGATCCCAAAGGCAACCCCAATGAGCCCCATACCGACCATCCGCTCCTTCTCAGAGGTCAGGTCGGTCATCATTGCATTGGCGACACTGATGTTGGCAGCAAAAAAACCGCCCAGGGACCTCGCCAGAAGCAAGGACCAAAAACCGTTTGCCGATGCCATGAGGATAAGGGAAAGTGCGGACCCGGTGATCGTTATCAGAAGGATCCGTTTTCTCCCCCACCGGTCAGAGAGCCTTCCCCAAAACGGCGAGAAAAAAAACTGCATCCCCGAATAGGACATTAAGAGGAAACCAAGGCGGGTGGCACTCGCACCAAACTCAGCTGCGTAAAACGGAAGGATCGGGACAACAACACCGAAACCGATGAGATCAAGCGCCACAACACTGAAAAGAATGAATCGAGAACGCCTTAAAGGAGAGGGCGTTGACATAGGGGAACGGTTTATGTCATCGAAGATCCCGTGAGGCAAGCAATACCTGCACTTTTTACCCTCCTCATCTTGTTGTTACCTCTCTCTTGCGATAAACCACTCCCCGTCTTCGGGCCCGTTTCTGATTTTAGCTTAACAGACCAGAGGGGGCGAACGATTGTGAACACGGATCTCGCTGGCACAACCTGGATTGCCAATTTTGTCTACACACGCTGCTCTGATATCTGTCCCATGCTCATGCAGAAGATGTCAGGCCTTCAGGACTTGATACAGAAGAGAGGCTGGCACAATCTGAAGCTCGTTACCTTCTCCGCTGATCCGTTGAATGACACGCCGGAGACGTTAAAGGCGTATGGCGACCGTTTCGGAGTCGACGATTCAGAATGGCTTCTTTTGACCGGCCCCCTGGAGGAGGTTGAGAAATCAGTTATTCGGGGATTCAAAATAACGATGCTAAAACAATCAACCGATCTCAATTCGTTCAGCATCCTCCACGGCGACCAGTTCGTCCTCGTTGACGCCCACGGAAAGATCCGCGGATACTATTCTCAAAGTGATATGCAAAAGCTGGAAAAAGGGATTGAACAATTACTGAGGGAATAAATGGACAACGGCACTCTCCTGGCCACACTCAATGCCTCCCTCAACGGCCTCTCGGCCTTGCTGTTACTGATGGGCCTTTGGGCCATTAAAAAGAAAAAGGTCCTTTTCCATCGAGCCTGTATGATCAGTGCTTTTTCCGTTTCGGTCCTTTTTCTTATCTCTTACCTGACCCGATTTTACCTAACCGGCGTGCATCGATTTCCTGAAGAGGGACTTATAAAAAAGATTTATCTGACAATCCTTTTCTCACATACCTGTTTGGCAGCGATGACACCGTTCCTCGCACTTCGTACCCTATTTTTGGCCTGGAAGAAAAATTTCACCGCCCATCGTCGAATAGCCCGAATCACCTATCCAATCTGGTTGTATGTCTCTGTAACAGGGGTGGTGGTCTATTGGATGCTGTATCATTAATCTAACAAGCAGCAATTTCTCGATAAAGATAGGCCGTCGACCGAATCCCCTTCTCGAAATCAGCAAGGCTCAAACTTTCATCCTCCCCATGGGCGTTGCAAGGAGGGTCCTCAAGCCCTAAAAGAAGTGAAGGAAGGTTTCCAAACACCTCCTGAAAGTAATGGACAAACGGGATACTCCCACCGCAACCGATCAGAACAGGCTCTCGCCCAAAACCTTTTGAGAGCGCCCGTCGCGCGGCATCAAAGTAGGGGCCTTGGGGAACTGTCTTCCAGTAAGGAGCAACCTGAACCGGCCGAACATGAAGTTCCGCACCAAAAGGGAGATTTCTTTGAAGATGCTCCCCGAGCAGCAACTGAATCTTTACGGGGTTCTGGTTCGGAACGGTGCGACAGGAGATGATCGCCTCAGCAGAAGGCACAATCTGATTGGGTGCCCCTTCAAGCCTGGAACCCTCAACGGCAAGGACCGACAAGGTCGGCCGGCTCCAAAGACTCTCATAAGGGCTCCGCGTTGCATCTCCAATCAGGCGAAGACCTTTAACCGCCCCACCCTCTTGGAGAAAATTCTTTTTATTCCATGGGAGGCTTGCCAACTGTTGCCTTTCCCAATTCGACAACTCTTGAACGTCATTGTAAAAACCTTTTACGAGCACCTTCCCCTGATCATCCATCAGAGAGGCAAGTAGTTTAGAGAGGACCATCGGGGCATCCGGCAATAGTCCCCCCCACATCCCGCTATGAACGGGTCCCCGAAGTGTCCGAACTCTGACATGAACAGAGGCCAAACCGCGTAACGAGTAGGTCAACGACGGAAGTCCCGTCTCCAGATTGGAACAGTCAGTCAGGCAAAGGAGATCTGATCTCAATCTTTTTTGATATCTCTTCAAAAAACGAACAAGCGTCCGGGAGCCAGACTCCTCATCCCCCTCAACAACAAACTTTATATTGACCGGAAGTTGTCCCACGGTCTTCAGATAGGCTGAAATCGCCGCCAGATGGATGACAATTCCCGATTTGTCATCGACCGTTCCACGACCATAAAGCCGCCCCTTGCGAACAACCGGTTTAAAAGGGTCAGAGCTCCACCTCAATTCATCTCCGACCGGCTGGACATCATGGTGGGCATAAAGAAAAAGCGTTGGCTTCCCAACGCCCGCCTTTAACCATTCCCCGTAAACGTAAGGTGGTCCTCCTTTAAACGGAATCACCTCCACCCTCTCAAGACCGGCCTCTTTCATGAAACGGGCCGTTAACCGCACCGATCGATCAATCTCTCCCCAGTTTGATTCAAAACGGCTGATGCTGGGAATTTTACAGAGGTCAATCAGTTGGGCACAAAATCGTTTTTGATTTTTCTCAATATAAGAAAGGACGTCCATCGAGCCACCCACTCTTAAACAGCCAGATGATCCGGTTTCACTGCCGCTGTAACCCCTTTGCGTGGCGAACTTCCTGCCACCTCGGGCTCCTTTTCCTGGCAGACCTTTAAAAAAGAGGCTGCCTTGGAGATCCATTCCTTGGCGATCGCCTCATCGACCGTCTTCTTTCGCAGCCCCTGTATCGATCGATGAAAATTGTTCCACTCCGGAAACATCCCACGCGCCACAAACTGATTCTCAAATTCGTGAGTTGTCTCGATGTCATTAAAAGTGGCAACGAGCCAATGATAAAGTAACCCGTTGGCTGACTTCACAATCGACTCATACGCCTTGTTGGAAGCACCAATAAAGTCACTGTGACTCAAGAGGGCCCTTGCTGTCTCCAGTGGTTTTCCCCCATCGCTCACCTGGGGTGTAACGTCCTCCCTCATCTGGCCGGCACATTCTCCAATAACCCCCTTTTGCAAAGCGAACTCCTGCTGACTTTCCCAATCGACGTAGAAGTCAGATCGATCCTTGTAGAGAGGAATTTTGAGAAAGTCCCCCAGAAGCTTCACCACCGCCTCCTTGCCGAGCCGCCCATAAAAATCATTGAATCCTTCCGCTGACCCCCTCTTTTCAGAAAAATGACGAACGAGTCGTATGACGGCGTCTGGAATATTCCTGGATGGGATCTGACAGATAGGGGTCGCCATCTCCGTATCACACCCATAATTTCCGCCCAACACCAATTGGAAGGCAGGTGCCGTATGACCATTGACTGAAATGGCTCCACCATAGAATCCGATATTTGCAATATGGTGCTGCCCGCAGGAGTTGGGGCAACCGCTGATCTTGATTCTTAAAGATCGGGCCGCCTCGGCAATTTTTCCGTCTTCCTTGTACAACCTTTCCTCAAGAACCCTTGCGAGCCCCATGGAAGAGGTAATGCCGAGCCGGCAGGAATCGGTGCCGGGACAGGAGGTCACATCATAGATTGTCTGGGCATCGGGATCTGCCATACCGATATTCTTGAGTTCCTGATAGATTGCGGGCAGATCCTGATTTCTCGCCCAGCGAATCAGAAGATTTTGGTGGACCATCGTTCGTAGCTTTCCACCAACATACTTTCGGAGAAGTGTGGCCAGTTGCCGCATCTCTTTTGGCTTCATGTCACCCGTGCGGAGTTTCACCTCTACCATTGAGTAACCCGATTGTTTCTGGGGAGTAACATTTGTTTTTTTCCAAACAAGGAAGTCAGCCCCCCCCTCTTGCCGCTGTGGACCGGCCTTGGGAAGTTGGAGGGAGGGGGGAGTCCGTGGCGGTCTCTCCTCCCATTCTTGAATATGTTTTAGATAATCGTTCGATTCTTGTGGGAGCTGAACTGTTTTAATTTCGTTCTGTACCATCTCACGAAATTTTTCAAAACCCCACTTCTCAATCAAAAATTTCATGCGGGCCTTCATCCGGACCTTTCTCTCTCCATAACGGTCAAAGACCCGAAGGACCGCCTCAGAAAACCGGAGCAGATCTTCAACGGGCAAAAAATCAAAAAATTTTGATGCAACAACCGGATACGAACCGAGTCCGCCTCCCACATAAACCTCAAACCCACGCCTCAAAACCGTTCCCTCTTTGCGAACCCTCGCAATCAATCCAATCTCATGAATCTTGGGAATTGCGGTAAAACGCCCTCCCCCGTCAAATGCTACCTTGAACTTGCGCGGAAGATTCTGGCAGATCGGGTTTCTGAGGAGATGATAAGTAAAGGCATGGGCGTATGGAGTGACATCAAACGCCTCCTCCGGATCGACACCGGCCGATGGCGACGCTGTCACATTTCGGACCGTATTACCGCATGCCTCGCGAGTTGTCAGCCCGACACGCGCCAACTGACGCATCATCTCCGGCGTGTTCGGCAACTTAACGAAATGGATCTGGATATCCTGCCGGGTTGTTACATGGGCATTGTTTCCGGCAATCGTCTCAGCCAAGTTGGCGACACACTCAATCTGCTCCGCATTGAGTCGCCCCAAGGGTATCTTGATCCGGATCATCTGGACGCCGGACTGTCGTTGCCCGTAGATACCATGCTGAAGACGAAACCGCTGAAACGACTCCTGACCGATCTCTCCCGACAAAAACTTTTTTACGGCCTCTTCGTAATGGTCAATCTCCCGGGCAATTTCATCTGTAAAAGGGATTGGAGAGGAGAGTGATTTGAGTGTTTCCTGATCAAGAGAGGCCATAACGTCAGGGGATAGTAGGTGATCATCGAGAGGGCGTCAAGCAAGAGGAGAGTCGGGCCGGCCGGATTTGAACCGGCGACCACCTGCACCCCAAGCAGGTGCGCTACCAGGCTGCGCTACGGCCCGATGACCAATCAATGCTCTCTTTTCATTTCCGCCACAGCGCCCCTGCTTGGGGTTCCCCCAAGCGCACTAGGCATTTTTTCTACCAATGCTCCAGATTGCTCTCGATCGCACCACCGTAACGATCCGCTGGATCGTTACTTTAATTCCCCACAGCAATCGACTACCAGGCTGCGCTACGGCCCGAGTGAAAAAATTATCCGTTGTTCTTGTTTAAGGCCGCCTTGAGCACCTGACTGGGCCGGAAGGTCAGGACGGTACGGGCTGAAATTTCAATCTCTTCGCCCGTCTGGGGATTACGACCGATCCGGGGTCGTTTCTTGCGAACAACAAAATTCCCAAAACCTGAAATTTTTATCTTCTCCCCCTTCTCAAGAGTTTCCTTCATCGAGCCGAGCACCATCTCGACAATCTCAGCTGACTCCTTCTTGGAGAAGCCTATTTTTGAGTAGATACTTTCGATTATTTCCGCCTTGGTCAACGTCCCGGCCGGAAACACCTCATTCGTTTCATCGGATGTCTGCATGGAATTCCCTTCTGACGGATTCTAGGATCCGTCCCCAGGCCTCACTGATCTCCTCTTCGGTCAATGTTCGATCCGGACGACCGAGAAGGAGCGAAAAAGCAAGGCTCTTCTTCCCCTCTGAAATCTGATCTCCCTTATAATAGTCAAAGACCCTCACTCGCTGTACCAAGCTCTCCTTCTGCTCCCTTAAAAATCCAAGGATTTTCTCTGCTGGAATCGCTTCATCAACCAAGAGAGAAAGATCCCTTTCAACAAGAGGAACCCTCGGATAAGGACTATAGTATGTTGTTTTTTGGGCAAAATCCAAGAATTTTCTCAAAAAAATTTCCCCCAGGACAGCCCCCTTGCTGAGAGCGAATCCCTCAATACGGGAGGGATGGAGCTCACCGATCCAGCCAATCTCCTCCCCGGCCAGAGAGAGTCTCGCTGATTTGCCGGGAAGCAGGAGGGGGTGAGAGGCCGCTTCAAAGTTGGCCTCTAGCCGCCGAAGCCCAAAGACCCCTTCAATAACCCCTTTGGCATCAAAGTAGTCAACCTCCTTACGTCGATCATTGAGGCGTCCCCCAAGCGAAGAACCACTCATGACAAACCCCAACGCAGGCGCCTCTCTCGTCTCTCTCCCCTCACGCCAGAAGACAGTTCGGAGCTCGTAGAGACGCATATCAAACATCCGGTTCAAGTGATGAAATGAGAGGGTCTTCAGAAGGGAGGGAATAAGGGTCGGCCTGAGCAGTGAATCATGAGCCCCAAGCGGGTTGGCAAGGGGAACGGCGCGACCCAAGAGGGTTGGGTCATAATCAAGATCCCCGGGGGAGAGAAACGACATGTGGATCGACTCGTAGAAACCAAGCTCAACCATTCTCCTCTTGATCTCTTTAATCAGGGAGCGGTCGGCTGAGCGTTTTTTCATGACGATCACCTGGGGGTAGGTCAGCGGAATTTTGTTGTACCCTCCAAGGCGGGCCACCTCCTCAACCAGATCTTCGGAGAATTGCAAATCTCCCCGGTAGGAAGGGATCTCCCAAGAGGATCCTTTTGGTTTAAGATGGAGCCGCTTGAGATACTTTTTTACATCGGGAGAAGACCACGTCCCTCCCAATTTTTCTTCTACAGAAGAGGGATCAAGGGAAATCAGCCTTCGCCGGATCTTGCGCGGATAACGATCGACCCAATCTCTTGAGGCCACTCCGCCGGCCAGTTCAAGGATCATCTCCGTTGCCCGATTCAAGGCATTAATCACCCCTTCCGGATCGACCCCTCTCTCAAAACGGTAGGATGAGTCCGAGGAGAGACCAAGTCGGCGGGAACTTTGTCGGATCCAATGGGGATTAAAGAAGGCGCTTTCCAAAACAATATGCCGTGTTCTTTCGCTCACCTCGGAATTTTTTCCGCCCATGAGACCGGCCACGGCAATCCCTTCACGAAGATCCGCAATGAGAAGATCTTCCTCCTTCAATTCACGCCGTTTGCCGTCCAACGTTTCAAAGACTTCTCCTCTCCTGGCCTTTCGGATGATAATCTGGGCTTTTCCCTTCCCCTCGATTTTTTGCAGATCGAAGGCATGGAGAGGCTGTCCGCACTCCAGCATGACATAATTAGTCAGATCGACCACGTTATTCACACTGCGAAGGCCGACCTGTTCCAGGCGTTTCACAAGCCAGGAGGGACTTGGCCCGACGGTGAGATTCCGGATGACACGTGCCGTGTACCGTGGACACCCCTCAGGGTTTTTTAAATCGACACTTAAGAAATCATTGACAGAAAACAGATCCCCCTTCTTCTTGGGAATCGATCGCCGACGCCTCTCACAAAGTGAAGAGCCCAAAAGAGCGCTTACCTCCCTGGCAATCCCAAGAAGAGACAAACAATCCCCCCGATTAGGCGTTACATTGATCTCCAGGACCGGATCCCCTTCCTTGTCCAAAATTTGTTCCACTTCCAATCCCGCATAGGTCAGTTTTTCCGCGAGCGCCTCTGCCTTGAGACGAATCGGCACAATCTCCTTTAGCCATGAAAGGGGAACCTTCATCCAAACTGCTCCAAGAAACGAAGGTCATTCTCAAAAAACATCCGGATATCCGGTATTCTGTATTTGAGCATCGCCAGCCGCTCGATCCCCATACCAAAAGCGAAGCCGGTCAGTTTTTTCGATGAATACCCCACATTGTTGAAAAGGTTCGGGTGAACCATGCCACAACCGATCACCTCCAACCAGTCCCCTTTTTTCCAGGCGATATCCACTTCTGCTGATGGTTCTGTAAAAGGAAAATAACTTGGCCTGAATCGGATCTCGGTCCCTTCTCCGAAAAAGAGATCAAGAAATTTGACTACAACTCCCTTGAGATCGGAGAATCGAATCCCCTCATCCACCACGAGTCCTTCCACCTGATGAAACATCGGCGTATGGGTCATGTCGGAATCTCTTCGATAGACAACCCCCGGAGCGATCATTCGAATGGGTGGCTTTTGTTTTTTCATGACACGAATCTGGACAGGAGAGGTATGGGTTCTTAAAAGTAACTGCTCCCCCCGCCCCTCTGAGTTGACATAAAACGTATCTTGCATGTCCCGTGCCGGATGGTTCTTTGGAATATTCAGCGCCTCAAAATTGTAGTAATCAGACTCGATCTCCGGCCCTTCATGGACCTCAAACCCCATCGTCTGAAAAATTGCTTCGACCTCTTCTAAAACCTGACTGATCGGGTGGAGCGCACCACGGTGCAAATCGGTTCCGGGCAGGGTGACATCAATCGTCTCCCGCCGGGCCTTTGCCTCCTGCCCTTCCCTCTTGAATCGCTCCAGAATGGAACGGCATTCCTCCTCGATTCTGACCTTGAGACGATTCGCCTCCGCACCCACAACGGGACGGCTTTCCTCAGGCAATGAACGAAGGGAGTGAAGAACGTCTGAAAGCTCCCCCTTCTTTCCGAGAAACCGTGCCTTTAGTTGAAGGAGCTCCTGGAGTGACTTGACTTCAAGGATTTCCTGACCAAACTTTTCTTCGACTGTCTTGAGATCGATCATTTAAGAAGATGCGTCAACCACTGCCTTAAACGCCTTAGGATCATGAATCGCCAGCTCCGAGAGCATCTTTCTGTTGATCGCAATCCCCGCCTTGTTCAACTGACCGATCAGACGGGCATAGGAGAGACCATGCTCTTTGGCAGCCGCTCCCAATCGGACGACCCAGAGGCTCCTGAAATCTCTCTTTCGCATCCGTCGATGAATATAGGCATACCGTCCAGCCCTTTTCACCGCCTCGGTCGCCTGACGAACCAGACGTGACTTGGCTCCTCGAAATCCTTTCGCCCTTTTCAAAATCCGGTTGATGCGGCGCCGGGTTTTAAATCCGCCTTTTGCTCTAGCCATACGGTAGTAACCTCCTCAATGCCTTTTCTTGAGTCCAGTGGACCATGCCGGATTGGCGCAGTCTCCTTTTTCTCTTTCGTGTTTTTGATGTCATAATGTGACGATGAAACGGTTTCCCTCGCTTGAATCGGCCCGAGGCGGTGACTTTGAACCTCTTTCTCGCCGCTTTTTTTGTCCTCAGTTTTGGCATACTAAAATTCCTTTCTTAATATATTCTATTAGTGAGGCGAGAGAATCATAATCATCATCCTCCCCTCCATCTGCGGTGCCATCTCAACCTTGCCGACCTCCTTGATCTCCTCCATCACACGGCTCATCAAGTTATGTCCCTGTCCGGTATAGGCCATCTCCCTTCCCCGAAAAACAATCGTCACCTTCGCCTTGTTTCCCTCCTCAAGAAACCTCTTGAGATGCCTGACTTTAAACTGAAAATCATGTTCATCGGTCGCCGGCCTCATTTTAACTTCCTTCAAGTGAATGATTACCTGCTTTTTCTTCGCATCGTGGGCCTTTTTTTTCTGCGTGTACTTGTACTTCCCATAATCAAGGATCTTGCAGACTGGCGGTTTTGCCGTCGGTGAGATCTCAACCAGATCCAGACCTGCCTCCTCGGCTCGCAAAAGCGCTTCCTGCGTTTTCATGATCCCCAGCGGCTCACCACCACTTCCAATCAGTCTGACCTCAGGAACCCTGATTCGATAATTGACCCGCGGTTCCTTTTGTCGCGGATCTCTATTAAAGTACGCCATTGACCTCCTTATTTTTCACGATCTCTTCGAGATGCCTGATCGCCTGCTCCGTCGGGAGAGCACCCAAATCTCCCTCACGACGGCTTCGAACACTGACGGTCCCTGATTCTTTCTCCCGTTTTCCTATCACAAAGATATAAGGGATCTTCTGCAACTCAGCATTCCTGATCTTTCCACCCAATTTTTCGTTACGATAATCCTCTTCAATACGAAACCGCTGGCCTCTTAACTTTTCAGCCACTTCTCGGGCATACGGAATCTGATCCTCAGCGACCGCCAGAACCGCCACCTGCACCGGAGCGAGCCAAGCAGGAAATGCCCCTGCATAATGTTCAATCAAGACCCCAAGAAACCTCTCCAGAGAGCCCAAGAGCGTCCGATGGATCATGATCGGCTGCTGACGGCTCCCATCCTCGGCCACATATTCCAGATCAAACCTCTTGGGGAGATTAAAATCAATCTGGATCGTCGAGCATTGCCAGGCCCTATCCAGCACATCCTTGATCTTGATGTCAATCTTTGGACCGTAAAAAACCCCCTCTCCGGGGTCAATTTGATAGGCCGTTCCACGTCTCTCCAGGGTCTTTTTCAGCCCGGTTGTTGCCCTTTCCCAGTCTTCATCGGTTCCAACCGATTTTTCCGGCCTTGTGGAGAGCATCACCTCGTACTGGTCGAATCCAAACGTCTTGAGCATTGAAAAAACAAAATCGAGGACCTTTCCAACCTCCGTTTCGAGTTGGTCAGGACGGCAATAAAGATGGGCGTCATCCTGTGTAAAGCCACGAACCCGGAGGAGTCCATGCAGGACACCGGAGCGCTCATATCGATAAACGGTCCCCAATTCGGCCCAACGGAGAGGGAGTTCCCGATAACTCCGAAGACGACTCTTGTAGATGCTGTTATGGAAGGGGCAATTCATCGGTTTGAGTTGATACTCAATGCCCTCCATCTCCATCGCCGAGAACAGATAGTCCTTGTAAAAATCGAGATGCCCTGATTTTTTCCAAAGAGTCCTTCGAGCCACATGCGGTGTAAAAAGGATCTCATACCCCGCCTTCTCATGCGCCTCGCGCCAAAAATCCTCAATCACACGTCGGATCCGTGCCCCTTTTGGATGCCAAAGAACAAGACCAGCCCCCTCTTCATCCATTGTACTGAAGAGATCGAGCTCCCTTCCCAGCTTGCGATGATCACGCGCCTCGGCCTCTTTAAGACGATGAAGATACTGTTCCAGCTCCGCAGAAGAAAGAAAGGCGGTTCCGTAAATTCTCTGGAGCATCGGGTTCTTTTCATCCCCCCTCCAGTAGGCACCCGCAACGCTTAAAAGTTTGAACGCCTTGATCTCTCCTGTTGAACCAACGTGTGGTCCCTTGCAAAGATCAACCCAATCCCCATGCCGGTAGAGGGAGATCTCTTCACCCTCCGGAAGCCCCTCAATAATTTCCACTTTATATTTTTCCCCTTTGTTTCTGAAAAACTTCACCGCCTCTTCTCGACTCATCACGCTCCTCTTAAATGGAAGATCCTGGCCAACCAATTCACCCATCCTCTTTTCAATCTTCTGAAGGTCATCGGGGGTAAAAGGCTTTGAGGCATCAAAATCATAAAAAAAGCCGTTGTCGATAACCGGCCCGATCGTCACCTTTGTCCCAGGAAAAAGTTCCTGAACGGCAGAGGCCATCAGATGGGCCGCCGAATGGCGAATCCTCTCAATCGGATCATTTTCATGTCCTGGTCTGCAAACCATAATTCACTGTGGGCACGACTGGACTCGAACCAGTGACCCCTTCCATGTCAAGGAAGTACTCTAACCAACTGAGCTACGTGCCCTTCTCTTTCCTATCGTGGCCCATAAATAACTTTACGCTTTGTCGCCGTTCGTAGAGTGTCCTCGACGTACAGACAAGTACGCCTGCGGCGCTCTCCTCGCGGCTTCGCGCGTAAAGATTATTTCTGAGCCACTCCTCCGAGTTAGTCAACGTATTCACCGGACATCGGACTAAATATATAACCCATTGGAAATTCAGTGCTTTTAAAGATTGGATTGCAATGTGTCAAGGAGATATCTGCTAATTTCCGGTCGATGGAAGAACGACTTGGCCCTGTACCCGAATGGTTGTCTCCTCCTCAGGAAGCGATTTCCCCTCGCCCGTAACCTCTTCCACCTGACCTGAGGCCTCCCCCATACGATTATCAATAGCAGCCGAGCAACCGGTCACCAATATGATCGCCACGATGAGAAATTTTGTAAATTTGAGTGTCATCCGTTTAAACCCTCCCTCAGGTTCTAGTGACGTCCTAACCCTCTTCCATCTCCTTCATCATCCTCTTCGTCGTCATCGTCCCCATGACCGTTTCCATTACCATTGCCATTTCCGTTCCCGTTATTTCCTTCTCCACCGTTCCCACTCCCCCCTTCATGACTGCGAACGGAAGGAGGAGCTGGCTCCTCATCCTCGTCATCATCAATCAGAGGGACTGATGGGGCAGGAGATCCAATATCTTCCTCTTCTTCAGAGAAATCAACCGTCTCAACTGGAGGAGCTGGTGGTGCAGGAGGGGCTGTCTCTTCATCATCTGTTCTCCGCTCGCCATCGTCATGATGGCCATTGCCATTCCCATTACCGTTGTTCCCTTCTCCACCGTTCCGATTCCCCTCTCCATCACTGACAACGGGGGGAAGGGTCTCAACCGGAGGAGCTGGTGGTGCAGGAGGCATTGTCTCTTCATCATCAGAAATGATCGGGTCAACAGGTCTCGGTGATTCATTGACATCGGGCGGCGACATCTCTGTACCAAAAATGGGACCACTCGTCACACCGTCATTACGATTGTCGTTACCATTTCCATTTCCGCGGCGGCCTTCCTCCTCCTCTTCTTCAAAAAACTCACGCAGATTGTCGAGCAGCCAGCGAGGATTAACGGTACGACCAGCCTCGATCTCAGAGGCAATGTAGTGAATAATCTCATCCCGATGTCTTTCGATTCTTTGCCGATCTCCCGACCCTGCCATCTGCATGATCTCGGTCATGAGATGGGCAAGAATTGCCATGTTGTCGGGGGGAAGAACCATGCCAGTTGACTCCTCCGCCTCCCGGATCACCTCCACGGTCTCCTGAACAACCTCCATGAGATTCTCCGCAGACGTTTCATCTTCTCCGGCAGCATTCAGTGAGCCGGCCACGACAACCGCCTCCTCATGGTTCTCAACCAGGGAGTAATCGTCTGCTGCATGCATCTCGTCCACGAGATCAGCAACGATATTGAAAATTTCCCCTGTATTGACCACTGATTCATCGATCCAGTCCTCATCCATCGCATGGGTGATATCAACCATCACCTCTAAGCCTTTCGCATCCTCATCAATGACCTCACAGGCCGTTGCATCTCCCATCGCAAAAGAACTGGTAAAATCGGCCACGGAGCGAATAACCTTCTGCGTCTTGTGGATCTTCTCCTCAAACGCCTCCTCTTTCAAACCACAGCCATCACTCGCATAATTCGCCACGGCCTGGAGGACTTCCTCTCCAATTCTTCCTGAGGAGAGATCACCCATCAGTTGTCCGTAGTTACGGCACCCAAGTTTAGAACAGGAGATTCCGCGCGCCATGAGGCAGCCAATCGCCTTTCGGAAGGTGCCAACGACCCCACCGATCCCGGAGAGGGCATCGTCCGAACGGCTGAAGAACCGGTTCGCAAACGTCTCTGCACAGGTCGCTCTGGCACTGATCTCCTCGGAATGACCTCCCAGGTTTTCACTGATCTGTTCGCGCAGGAGACTGAGCGAGAAGGTGCTATCAATATCAACAGTACCAATAGGGAAAGATTCCTTCCTTGCCTCCCCCAGCGTCGTCTTCATCTCCGCATATTTCTCGATCACAAGGTGCCCAATAGAGGCTGTGAAGACGACCTTGAGACTGCTGAGGTGAGCAACATGGATCTCCTGAAGATTGCTTTCACTCGGATCGACCGCCCGCATAAAATTAATATCCATTGAAAAACTGCAGTCGGGATTGAGCGTTCCCTGTCCCACCATCTCACCCGTCATCAAATTCGTCGCGACCACCGTTCCGCCGGCGCAACTCGAGACGACCGTCTCACCGATCGTTTCGGTCTCCACAACAGGGACCGGGGTTGGCTCCGGAGTTGGTTCCGGCCCGGGTTCCTGCTCTGGCTCTGCAGCAACATCGTTATCGACGACGGTCACATTAATATTGCTGATGGGGGCCACGGCATAAAGGGGATCAAGACTCGTTACCGCCTGGAGAACAGAACTGGCATGGTTCCCTTCAATCTCTTGATCGTCGACGGCTGTGAGGGTGACCGTCTGGGAAACATTCCAGTCAAGCGCCGTAAAGACAAGCATCGCCTGATCCGTACTAACTTCTGCATCTGTGCCGAGGGTCACCGTTACATCCGACATCGGCTCGCTCGTCAGAACGACCTCGTAACTATCGGTCGCTCCCCCTTCTGACAGAACGGTTGCCCCCGCTGATTCGGTGACGACAAAGCCCGCCGTATCGTCATCACTGATCGTAATCTCCAGAGGGGTAACGACTAATGCATTAAAATTGTTATCGGTGCTTGTCGTGGCAAGTGAGAGGGAGGCGTTACGCGCCCCTTCGTCACGTTTATTGTCAACAGCACCCAGCGTAACGGTCTGGAAATCATCCCAGTTATCAGAAGTGAAAGTCACACCGTTCGTATTGACTGTAACGCCCGTATCGGTAGTCAATGTCACTGTCACATCGGCCTCAGGCTGGGCGCCCAAGACCAGTGTAAAGCTGTCAGCTCCTCCCCCCTCGCCAACGAGATTACTACCGCCGGAGAGGCCAACGAGCAGGGCCGCCCTGTCATTCTCCGTGATTTGAACATTGACGGAGGCAACTGAAATTGCATTGTAGAGTGGGTCGGTGCTCACGACAGCATGGGTAATCGTTGAACCATGGTTTTCGGCCTCAACACGTGCATCATCAACTGCTGTCACCGTAACGGTCTGGGGCTGATCCCAATTGGCCGCGGTAAAGACCAGATTGTTCCGATCGACCGTCACCTGACTGTCTGTGGTAACCGTGATCGTCACATCCGCGGTCGGCTCGCTCGTCAGAACGACCTGATAGCTATCAGTCGGACCTGCCTCGGTCACACCGGTTGAGCCACCAGTCTGGGTAACTGAGATGCCGACAGAATCGTTGTCGGTAACCGAAGCAACAACGTTGCCGACGGAAATCCCGTCGTAATCGGTATCGGAGGCACTCGTAACAATATGACTGATCGTAACACTGGATACCTCCTCGTCCAAATCATCATTGGTCGCCGTCACCGTCACTGTCTGCGGTGAGTCCCAGTTAGAGGCATTGAAAATGAGTTCGGAGGTACTAACCGTCACTCCGAGATCGGTATCGGAAGAGGTGATCGCAACGGTCACAACACCGCGTGGACGACTTGTCAGCACAACCGTGTAATCATCCGTTGCGCCGCCTTCCGTCACATTAGTGCTGCCTCCCGAAGAGGCAACGCTCACACCAGCGGAATCGTTGTCTACGATACCGACCATCAAATCACCCAAGGAGACTCCATCGTAATCCGGATCATCGGAAGAGACGGTGTGGGTAATCATTCCCGAATGATTCCCTTCGGCATCGTCGTCATCGACCGCAGAGAGCGTAATCGTCTGGGGAACCGCCCAGTTCTGGGATGTGAAGAGAACAGTTGTCTGATCGGCAACAATCTGGTTGCCCGTATTGAGCAGGATCGTCACATCAGCAGAAGGCTGGCTGACCAGAACAAGGCTATAGGCGTCAGAATTCCCTCCCTCCGTAAGACTGGTGGAGCCCCCTGTCTCCGTCAAAGAAACAGTCCCGCGGTCATCATCCGTGATCGTCAAGGCATACAAATCATTGGCACCCAGAACGGCATTTGTGGGAAGAGACAGGCTGATTTCAACGCTCTCATCCCCCTCATCGAGGGTATCATTCACAATCGACAGGGTTATATTTTTCGTCGTCTCTCCGGGATTAAAGAGGAGGATCCCATCCGTCAGAGAATAATCGGTTCCATTTCCCGTAGCGGAACCACCCGTCACTGTATAGAGGACCGACACCGTCTGGGAGGTATTACCCTGGAGGGCCACCTCCATCGTGACATCTCCCGTCGATTCTCCCTGACTTGAATTTGAGGCGGTAAATGCCACGCTGGGTGTCGAATCGGTGTCCTGTATTGTCAACAGACCGACGGCATCTCCCAGCGTGGCATTGGTGGGGGAGCTTAAAGTAATCTGAATCGTCTCATTCGTCTCATCAATATTATCGCCCAGGAGTGACACGGCAATGGTCTTGCTTGTCTCTCCGGGATTGAAAGAGAACGGCCTCTCTGAGGCAGCGATATAGTCAGAACCTGCCGTGGCCGTCCCGTTCGCCGTTGAGAAATTAGCCGTTACGTACCTCCCGCTGGGGGTCGAGAGAGAAACCGTCATCAAGGCAAAAGAGTCTGTCAGGGGCTCATCGACAACCAGATCATTGATCGAAAGTTGTGGGGCATTATCATCATCCGTGATTTTGACCGTATGCACCATTGTTCCACCTTGAGTTGCATTATGTGGTGTCCCCATCGTCAAAACGATCGTCTCATCATCCTCATCCAGGAGATCATTCGTTAATGTGACCGTAATATCCGCCGTCATCGATCCCGCAGGGATCAGAAGCGGGGCAGCACTGACAGTTCGATCCGAATCCCCGGCCGTCCCGGTCACCGCAAAAGGAACGTCAACATCAAACCCGGAAATAGCTGAGAGCGAGGCCGTCACGGTCAGTGAACCGGCATTCTCGGTGGCATCCTGTACACTAGAAGTGAAGTCAACCGACGGGGTCGCATCATCGTCGGTGATCGTCGCGGTATGAACCGTTGCCCCCCCGACCGTTGCATTGGTCGGTGCCCCCATCGTCACAATAACCGTCTCGTTATTCTCATCGAGCGTGTCATTTGTTACGGCCAGCGTGATTGTTCCCGAGGTGGAGCCGGCTGAGATCGTGATCGGACTCGAGGTTGCTGTATAATCCGCCCCTCCTGCGGTTCCACTCAACACAAATGGAACCGTTACATCCAATCCCGAGGATTGCGAAAGTTGAGCGGTCACAGTGACCGACCCGACGCCCTCGGATTCACTTTGTGAGGTCGTCGTAAAATAAACTATAGGAGGTGAATCATCATCCGTAATCGTCACGGTATGAACCGTTGTCGCCCCGACCGTTGCATTGGTCGGTGCCCCCATCATCACAATAACCGTCTCGTTATTCTCATCGAGTGTGTCATTTGTTACGGCCAGCGTGATTGTTCCCGAGGTGGAGCCGGCCGGGATCGTGATCGGACTCGAGGTTGCTGTATAATCCGCCCCTCCGGCGGTCCCACTCAACGTAAATGGAACCGTTACATTCAATCCCGAGGATTGCGAAAGTTGAGCGGTCAGCGTCATTGTACCGATGCTCTCGGCACCACCCTGAGAGGCCGATGTGAAAGAGATCGTCGGACTCGCATCATCATCCGTTATGGTGACTGTATGTACCGACGTCGCGCCAACCGTTGCATTCGTTGGTGTCCCCATCGTTACAATAACGGTCTCGTTATTCTCATCGAATGCGTCGTCAACAGGGGTCACCGTAATCGTGCCACTGTTTGCGCCAGCGGCAATCACGATCGAACTTGAACTGATACCATAATCAAGGCCGGTCGCCGTACCGCTAACTGTTAATGGAACAGTTACAACCAATCCCGAGGCCGCCGAGAGGTTCGCGGTGATCGTTATGGCCTCGGCCCCCTCCGCCCCCGATTGTGAATCCGAACTGAAGGTAACGACAGGTGTCACATTATTATCCGTAATCGTCGCCGTATGGGTCGTGACCGCTCCCAAGGTGGCATTGGTCGGCGCTCCCATTGTCAGGATAACCGTCTCATCATTCTCATCCAGGAGATCATTCGTTAATGTGACCGTAATATCCGCCATCATCGATCCAGCCGGAACCACAAGCGGGCTAGCGCTGACAGTTCGATCCGAATCCCCGGCCGTCCCGGTCACTACGAAAGGAATGCTAACATCCAATCCGGAAACCGCCGAGAGGAAGGCCGTCACCGTCAGTGAACCGGCATTCTCGGTTGCATTCTGTCTATCAGAGGTGAAGGCAACCGACGGTGTTGCATCATCATCCAGGATCGTCGCGGTATGAACCGTTGTCGCCCCAATCGTTGCATTCGTGGGAGATACCATTGTCACAACAACCGTCTCGTTATTCTCATCGAGCGGGTCATTGATTACGGTCAATGTGATCGTTCCCGAGGCAGAGCCGGCCGGGATGACAAGCGGGCTCGAGGTCGCCGTATAATCCGACCACACTCCCGCGGTTCCAGTCAGTGTAAATGGAACGGTTATGTTGAGTTCAGACGCCGATGAAAGCTGCGCTGTTACTGTCATCGTACCAACCCCCTCGACTCCGTTTTGGGATGCTGATGTAAAAGAGACTGTAGGGGGAATATCATTGGCACTGATCAAGATCGTATGGCTCATATTGGAGCCTGGATTGGCATTATCAATGTCATTAATCGTCAAAACGATCGTCTCTGGGCTCTCTTGTTCCGTATCGTTGATGAGCGTTACGGGGATATTAACAGAGGTAGAACCCTCGGGTACTGTTACCGACCGGGCCGTGAGGGTGTAATCCGTACCGCCTCCCGTTGCGGTTCCCGTCACGTTATAATTAACAATGACGTCCCTTCCAACGACCTTGGAGATCCGTACAGAAACATTGACAACCCCATCACTCTCCGAGACGGTCTGCGAGGCACTCCCAAAATCAGCCAGAGAGCGATCATCATCGTCATCAATCTCTGCCGTGTGTCTGATCGTTGCCCCCTGTGTGGCGTTGACCGGCGTCCCCATATTAACAATAATCTTCTCATCATGTTCATCCAAAACATCATCAACCACCGTAATGACAATAGCCGCCGAGGCCGAACCGGCCGGGATTGTCACGGGGCTTGCTGAAATTGTGTAATCGATTCCCCCTGTGGCAATGCGTGACCCCGTGGTCGTGATTGTAAATGGGACCGTCACATCCCGTCCTGAGACAGTCGAGAGAGCGGTGACAATATTCATCGTCCCGATGACTTCCTTCTTCTTCTGCGAACTGCTCGTAAAGGTGACGGTCGGTGTGGCATCATTATCAGTAATGGAGACCGAATGGACGGGAAGTGGTCCCAGTGTGGCATTGGTTGCCCCCCCTAAAGAGATCACGACGGTTTCATTATCTTCATCGAGGGTATCATTTACCAGCGTTAGCGCCATCGTCACGGAGGCCGACCCGGCCGGGATTATGAGCGGGCTAGCGGACAAACTGTAGTCAACCCCTGCCCCGGTCGCTGTACCGGAAACGGTAAACGGGACCGTCACCTCTCGGCCTGAAACAGGTGAAACGGTTACCTCAATCGAGATCGTACCGAGGTTTTCGTTCTTTTGCTCATCGGAAAGGGTAAATGAGACATAGGGGAGATCATCATTGTCGTTTATTGTCATGGTATGCGAGGTAATCGCCCCTGCCGTTGCGTTCGTGGGAGATCCCATCGTCACCACAACCGTTTCGCTATCTTCATCAAGGGCATCATCGGCTAATGTCAGCAGAATCGTACCGGAGCTTGAACCAGCCGGGATCGTCAGCAGACTATCTGTTACTGTGTAATCGGCCCCTCCGGCCGTTCCACTGAGAGAGAACGGGACCGTCACCTCCTGGCCTGAGATACCCGAGAGCTCGGCGATAATATAAATCTCACCGCCACTCTCTACGACACTTTGAGAGGCCGCTGAGAATGAGACCGTTGGTGGGAGGTCATTATCAACAAGTGTCATGGTATGCGTTGTGACAGCCCCCAGAGTGGCGTTGGTCGGCGACCCCATTGTCAGGATAACCGTCTCATCATTCTCATCAAGTGCATCATCTGTCGCCTGCAGTAGAATCGTTCGTGTCGTTGAACCAGCCGGGATCGTGATCGGACTGCTGAAATCAAGGTTATAATCACCGACCCCTGCGGTACCGCTGATCGAGTAGGGAACCGTAACGTCTCTTCCTGAAACAGCAGAAAGGGTAATGCTTATAGCAGTTGCAACAGGCCCCTCCTCGCCCGCCGTGTCAGTGCTTCTTGTAAAGCGAACCGTAGGAACGGCATCATTATCAAGAATCGTCCCGGTCGCTGGTCCCGAAACCGCATTCGTTCCATTAATGACAGAGGCAACCGATGCCACCACGGTTTCATCATTCTCATCAAGGGCATCATCCACAATACTCAAATTGATAAAGGCATAGAGATTCCCTGGGGTTATAACAATCGAGGGAGAGGGAGCGGTATAGTCACTGTTCAAGGTCGCCGTACCACCCAAGTTGAGATTAACAGTGACATCCTGACCCGAGGCCTGAGAGAGCGTCGCCATAAATCGGATTGCAGCCCCAGGAAAATTTTCCAGGTCGAGTGAGGGATCACCATTAAGATCAAGCGCCGTCACGCTCGGAGGGTCATCATTATCACCGATACTGACCGTATATTCACTGCCGGTCCCTGAAATGATCGGGGCGTTCGTTGGATTCGTGAGCGTAAAGATGAGCGTCTCGGTCGCCTCATCAATCGCATCATCCACGATAGAAAAAGTGACCTCCCTGAAGGGACGACCTCCCGTCTCCATGCCGATCGGGTAGGTCAATCGCTGTGTTGCAGGCACCCCGTGAAAATCGTAAAAGGAGGCCGCTGTACCGGAACTGGCCACATCAACAGTCACCGTCTTTTCAACATAGCTCGTGAGATAAACTCGGACAGAACCATCACCTGAGTTTTCGAAGGTCCCAATGCCTGATGCCGGTTCGGTAAAGCTGCTACCTGAAAAATAGATCTCAGGGGCCGCATCGTTGTCGGTAATCGTGATATCGGCCATGGAAGAGGCATTAATGGTTGCGTCTCCGGCATTCGTAAAATTAAGATAGAGAACCTCATCAAACTCATCGATCGCATCTCCATGAATATCAACGACGACATTTTTTTCTGTCTCTGCAGGGAGAAAACTGAGTGAACCGCTGGCTGTTGAATAATCAGTCGTGTAGGCTGAAGAACCGCTCCGTCGCATTAAAGAATAATTGACGGTCGCATTAACCTCAGAGGCCCCCTCCTTCAAGACCCTGATCGTGACCCTCTGGGTACCGCTATCCCCTTCAGTCACGGAAACGGCATCGTATCGGATCAGGGGTGCCGCATCGTCACTGGCAATACGCATCTGAAAGGTATCGGATCCGCCAACCCGACCGTTGGTTGCGGAACTAATGGAAATCGTCACGTTCTCCAACGACTCATAAGCAGAGTCATCCGTCGCAGAGACGGTCAATGACCCGGTTGTCGATCCGGCAGGGATCACGAGGCTGGCCGGTCCGCTATAATCCCCTGGCGAGGCCGGGATCGCTGGATTGGCAAAGCTACCGACATAAGAGAGGTTGACGGTCACATCCTCCGCAGCAAGGCGATCCAGACTAACTCCAATCTCGACAGAGGCCCCATTTTCCGTAGCGATCCCTGAAAAACTGGTAAAGTCGACGATTGGATAGGCATCATCATTCTGGATCGTCGCCACACCAACTCTTTCGCTCTCTGCCATCGTTGTATTCACGGGGTTTGAGAAATTGATCTGGAATGTCTCATCCTCTTCAACGAAGAGATCGCCACGAACCGTCACACTGACCGTCTGTGAAGTGGTGCCCGGCAAGAAGGTGACTGTCCCTGTTGCCGCCAGATAATCACTCCCCGCCTGGGCCGTTACATCCTGGGTTGAGAAATCGACGTTCACGGTCTGGCCACTCGCCGGTCCAAGAAAGAGGGTGAATGAAACCGTGTGGTCTTCATGCGCCTCAAGAAATGATATGGTATTGGTGAGTGTCAAGGCGGGCAGAGGATCATTATTGACAATTGTCCCTTGGCCCGTTCCGTCCGTGATCGTCGCATTAGTTGGATTCGAGAGATCAACAAAAAAGGTCTCATCGGCCTCATTAAGATTTTCCCCAATAACGGAGACAGAAATAGTTCTGGAGGTCTCGCCGGGAGTAAAGGTCAACGTCCCCGTGGTTGAAGTATAATCCCTCGGCCCACTGGCAGCCCCTACGGCCGTTCCATTTCGAGTCGCAAAACTGACCGTAACGGTATTGACAGGAGCGATCGAAAGGGAGGCCGTGAATGTTGCCGTTGCGGGAAGACCATCTGTCTCAACCACAGAAACGTCATTAATGCTGATTGCTGGCACATCATCGTCGGTAATTGTATAGGTGTGGAGATCATTGGCCCCCTTGGTCGCATTCTGGGGGTTTGTCAAACTGATCTCGATCGTCTCATCCGGTTCATCGATCAGATCGTTTGCAACGGTGAATGTAAGTGTTTGGCTACTGACCCCGGATCCGAACGTAAGCGTCCCGCTCTCCAGAGAGTAATCAACATCCCCACCGGTTGCTGTCCCGCCGGTCACATCAAAATCGATCTTCGAGGTTCCAGCGAGGGGGATTGATCGGGTTACGGTGATATTAACTGTCGTGGTTGATTCGCTGCCCGAAGAAGAGCTAGTGGCAAACTGGATGTTGGAAAGCCCCGCGAATGCCTCAGATCCAAACGCGAAGACCCCCAGAAGGCCAACCGCAAAAAGGTATCTATGTAGAAGTCTCTCCCCCATACGCCAGTGGGTTAGAGCAAGCGACGTGCCAACTATTGATTAATCGCCTGTCATATTAATTTATAATTATATTCAATAAGTTATCTGCTTTTTATGACTGCCATTCAAGACCACTTAGATGATCCGGAAATGAAATTCATTTCTTAAGCTTAAGAAACTGGGTTCCTAAAATAAGAGAAATTATTAGACAAAACGAAATAACTGCCTGAAACTGTTATATAAAAACATCAATATGTTTTTATTAATAGTGATTTTATTCAATCAACTATAAAATTATCATATTGATAAATAATTTGTCTGTTCCAATCAAATTGATAATGGGAATTAGAACCCTTGAAAGTGCTTTAAGGGGTGTGTTGAAAAATGGCTTTTGGGGACTGTTCAAAAATGCCCAGCTGCAAGGCACCCCGAGGAGCCGCGACGCAGGCGTACTTGAGGGTACGTCGTCGTTTGGAAGTCCTCTTGTAGGGGACGGGGTAGAGGGCCGAGAGCGGGATCGTCCTCGTTTGTCTCTTCCGGTTGATCATGAGGATATCGATCTCTCCCGCCAGCTCCCAAATCACCTGACGGCAGGCTCCACAAGGAGAGATAAACTCTTCCGTATTGGCGGTTACCGCCAGCATCTTGAACCGCCGCTCACCCGCAGCAATCGCGTGATAAAATGCACCCCTCTCGGCACAGATCGTGAGGGCATAGCAGCAATTTTCGACATTGCCGGATGAAAAAATTTTTCCCGACTTGCAGAGAAGCGCCGCACCAACCCTCAATCCCGAATACGGACTGTAGGAGTTTTTACGGGCCCGAAACGCCTCAGCGACTAAACGGTTCTTCATGAATCCTCCTCCAATCGAAACAATCGTCTTAGAATATCAGAATACTTGGATTCACCATTTTCAGCCTCATCCGCCTTGATTGAAATAATCGGGTCATGCAGGATTTTATTGATAATCGCCTGCGTCAAAGACTCCAATGATTTTCGTTCGTCCTCTGTAGCACCGGGATGATGTTGCCAGAATTTTTGAAGTTCTCGTGTGCGGATTGATTCAAACTTTCTCGAGAGGTCCCGAATAGTCGGAACCGCTTCTCTTTCTGTGAGATTTCTGAGAAACTTTTCGACCTCTCGCGCAACAATCGTCTCGGCAAGAACCGCCTCCTTCTCCCTCTCCTTCTGGTTGGCCGTTACAATCCCCTGAAGGTCATCAATCGTGTAGAGATAAACATTCGGAATCCGGTTGACCGATGCCTCAACATTCCTGGGAACTCCCAAATCGATGAAAAACATCGACCGTCCTTTTCTCTCCTTCATAACCTGTCGAACCTGCTGTTCCGTCACGAGCGTCTTATCGATGCCAACCGATGTAATCATGATATCAAGGTCCGACAAAAGCGCGAGCCCCTCCTGTTCAAACAGTCTCGACAGCGAAATCGCTTCTCCCTTCACAGAACGTGCCAGCGCTTCAGCGCGCCCAGCGTCCCGATTCGCTACAAAGATTTTTGCAACGCCTTTTTCTCGCAAGTGTTGACAAGCCAATTCCGCCATCTCTCCGGCCCCTACAACAAGCACCCGCTTTTCATTAAGGGGGTTGAAGATGCGGGAGGCCAGAACAACCGCCGCGTAACTAACGGAGACCGGATATTGCCCAATCGCCGTTTCATTTCGAACCCGTTTGGAGAGATGAAGCGCACGATGGACCAGCTTGTTTAAGTAAGCACCAGTCGCCTGGCTCCCCAAGGCGGCCGCATACGCCTCCTTCACCTGCCCACTGATCTGTGGTTCGCCTAATACCATTGAATCAAGACTCGCCGTCACGCGGAAGAAATGAAGAATCGCATCGTGGTCCTCCTTGCGATAGAGGTACCGGGAAATCTCTCCCTCTGAAATTCCGATGATTGTCTGAAAAAAATCACGGGCGACCTGATACCCCTTGTCCGGATTCTGGGTCACAAGCATTATCTCAACGCGGTTGCAGGTAGAGAGAAGCATCGCCTCCGCTACTTCCCCACCTGATAAAATCTGTCCCAACGCCCCGCGATTTTCTGAGGAGGAGACCGCCGCCTTTTCGCGAATCTCCAGAGGGGCCGATCGGTGAGAAAGTCCGACGATGAGATAATGCATAAATCAATCCCGGTGATGAATCGCAATAAATGTCAACGCCACGGTCAAAAAACCGACCAGTGAGAGGAGAATCCCTCGCCGGCCTCGCCATCCGGACCGGATCCGCACATTCAAAAAGAGGGCATAAATGCCCCAAGTGACCAGGGAGGCAATCTGCCTCGGGTCTGAGGTAAAAAAAGCGCCGGACAGACTCTTGGAAAGAAACGCCCCTGAAATCATCCCGAGGGAGAGCAGGAGAAACCCGATGAACAGACCTCTGTAGTGCAGGGAATCGATCACCTCGAGTGACGGAAGCCTCTGCAACCAGGCAAGAATGGGGCGATGATTTTTAAGCTGCCGCTCCTGACAGAGAAAAAGGAGCCCCACGAAAAAACTGATCCCAAACGTGACAAGCGCCGCACTCATGAAAAACGTGTGAATCATCCAGAAATGGCTCATCGGTCACCTCTCTTTTTTCGAACCTCCCGCTCTATCAGCTTTTTAACTCCCCCACCATCCCCTTTTTGAATCCTCCTGAGAAGGGGCCAATGAGCAACCTTCCTGAAAACAGCTCGGTACTTTACCCTTTCACCCGCCGGAATCTCCAAACGGACTTTCTCCAGAATCCTTGCCAATCTCCCATATTCCGGACCATACAGCCTGCCAAGTCTCCGGCGGATTTTCCTGGCAAACGCCGGCGATGCACCCCCGGTAGAAACCGATATTACAAAGTCACCGCGCCGGACGATCGCCGGAAAGATAAAGTCACACAGGGCCGGACGATCGACCACATTCAAGAGGACCCCTTCCCTTCGCGCCTCCTGGCGAATTATTTCATGAAGTTTTGCCTCCCCCGTCGCATCAACCGCCAAAAAGACCCCCTTTAGATCACCGGCGCGATATCTTCTCGCAAGATGTCTGATTTTACGTTTAAACCGCAAAAATGAACGGGCAAGTCGCGGGGCAATTACAAGAGGACTCCCACCGCTCTGCAGAAGGGAGAGCGCCTTTCGAGCCGCCACCGACCCACCACCAATGACAACGATCTTTTTTTCTGACAGGTTAAGCCCGGCTGGAAAATACCTCACAAAAAGGAGCTCTATCCCAAAACCTCTTGCAATTTCAAATGGCGGGACCTATTTTCCTTGAGCCTTAAAAAGGAGACCCCATGACCTCACAAAATATCAAAACCGCAACAGACCAGAATTTTGAAAAAGAGATTTTGACAAGCCAGAAACCGGTTCTTGTCGATTTCTGGGCCACCTGGTGTGCCCCCTGCCGCGCCTTGGCCCCTCTGATTGATGAGGTAGCCAACAAGTATAGTGGCAAGCTCGAGGTCTACAAGATGGACGTTGATAATAACCAGGAGACACCGGCCAAGTTCGGCATCCGCGGGATTCCAACCGTCATTCTCTTTAAAAATGGAAAGGCGCTCGATCAAGTCGTCGGCGCCGTGCCGATTGATCGCCTCGAAGAGTTAGTCCGCAAAGCCCTTTAAGGTACAATGTCCGGCTGAAAGACAATATTCTCGAGTTTCAACTTTTCCTGAACCGCCGGCACGTAGAAGGTCCCATACCGCATCTGGATCGCGTAGGTAAAGGTGGTGTCGTCTCCCAAAATTACAAGACGGGAACGGGATTGGGGTTCACTCCGACATAGTTCAAGGGCCATCCTCCTTGCCTTATCGCTCGGACTGAAGAGATCACCCGCAGAGTCAATAATTTTCTCTAGCTCCGCGGTGATTTTCTCCTGAGCCTTTTGCTCGGCATCTTTAATAGAGACGGTCAGCTCTTCAGTAATCTCACCCCCTCTGAACAAACGTACCCCGTTGTGATAAACCTGGAGTGTTTTCCCGCTCTGATCATGTCGGACGTGCATTGTCCGCCCAATGACATCAACGGTTTTGTATCTCTGCTCAAGGGAGCGATCAACCGGACGATACGCCTGCTGATAATACTCGGTCCGTCCTCCGATAAAAGGAACCGTTCCTACCTTGGTAAAGAGCATGCGTCCGCCGCTATAATCCTCATAGCTCTTCCTCGCCGCCTCGATATCACTGAAGACAACCGGGTTGGCAGTCACCGCCGAGTTCACAGGGGCAATGCCGGCCCCCTGAAGGTTCGTCGTCGGCGCGGGCGGTACATTCTTCACGAGCTTGCGTCGTGTCGCCTCTTCCAAAATCATCTGGTCCAAGTCCCGTCTGGCAAGTGGAGCCGGAATTTTGCCGGCGCGCTCCAAACCTTCGACTCCCTTCAGGACCGCATTTACAAAATCCTGGGAATCCGGACGAAACACGTTGGTGTAGTTGGAGCCGTGATTGACAGCAATCCGAATGGCAAGGATCCTCGCACTATCTTCATCCAGTTTCTTTTTGAGCCGCTCATAAACAGACCAGAAAAATCCGGCGTAAACCCGCCCCCGGTCATGAACCTCCTCTGTCACATCACTGAGGGCCAACTTGTTATTAACGAGGCGGAGCCCCTTGTCTTTCCCCGACGTCCTGCCAAGGGCCCTTGTAAAATCTTCACTCAGCTCAGGATCGTTATAGATGAGCGTCGCCAAGGCATCACCAAATCCTTCATGGATGGCTCCCCCATCACCCCCAAAAGGGAGAAGGAGGTTCGGATTCATGTGGTGAAGGAGCTTGTGTCCCGTCTCATGCAGTGAGACATCATTATCGGCCGCGAGATGCCATTTGTCGTTGCCTGCCGCATCCTTCCCGCCGGTTCCAAAAACCAGCCGGTCTTCCTTGGGGCTGAAGTAGGCGTTCAACTGACCCATCCCGTTTGCAGTAGCGGCAATCGGATGGCTTTTCCCCTGATGGGTGCTGCCCAGAATTCCTTTCAGATCGAAACCAAGATGCGTTAGATAGTGATAACCAAGACTCAAGCTGTAGTAGAGCTGCCCCTGATCAAAACCATCTTGCGTTACTTTTGAGCCTTCCAGATAAGGCGCATATTTAAAGACACCATTGACCGGTGTCGTCCCTTTCACATCGACATATTGACTCTGGAAAGCCCTCGCTTCAACGGCGAGGTCGGGAAACCAGACTTCCCTAAACCGGCCGTCACTCGAGATGTCATTTTCGAGCTCCCAGACATTTCCCGTATGGGCAGAGCCGGGGAGCGGAAACGGCGTCGGTCCTTTTCGGATCGGTTGGGTCGAGGGGTCATCATCATCAGGGTCCGGCTTGGGGGGCGGTGGCGGTAATGGTTTGTCAGGCCGTCTCGGCTCACAGGCGGCAAGGGCGAGCCCTAATCCGGCAAAAATAAATGTCCCCAACCGAAACCCTGTCGACCATGTCACCATAATTTCCCCTCCCCCATTTCAATTTGTTTTTTTAAACCACCCCTGACTGGCATCTCCATCGACACGCAAAAACCTGAGTTGCTATCAAAAGATAGGAGTCTAATAAAAAATTTCGGGTCTAAAAATAATCCGATCCGGATCGACCAATCGGCCCCTCATGGCAGGGACAAAAAATGTCCCATACCCTATCGGAACCGCCCAGGAGAGGTAATCGTGATCCCCATAAATGACAAGTTTTGGCTCATATTGCGTGGAGGACTGATCAAATTGGCGGCACAACTCCAAGGTTTGTTGTAGAACTCTCTCTTCCTCGTTTTGTGGGGGCTGAGTCTGAAAACGGGTCCAGCGATCATTCAACGCCTCTCTTGCAAGCTGCCCTGCGGTCTCCGAGGCAACATCGACCCGTTCATCAATCATCCCGGACTTAAACGGTGTTCGCACATCCCGAAGCAATACCCGACGCCATCCCTGCAAATCTTCCCTCATCCGAAGACCGTGGTCGATCACATCAACAACACCTTGTTGTTTTGTCTTATACTGTTGCTGGTAATACTCCACCCTTCCTCCCAAATACGGAAGACGAGCGACCTGCCGGAAGAGGATCCGACCACGACTTTGGTCCCTGTAATGTTGTAGGGCCGCCTCGAGATCCTTCATGAGGATCGGTTCCTGGAACAGATCGATTGAGGCACTCCTCCCAGACGGGGGCGTGGCTGCCAGTTCACGTCTTCGCCCCTCTTCACCAACCAGACGAACCACCTCATGAAGCGGTACGGGAAGCAGACCAACCGATTCAAGGCCCTCAGCACCCCCCGACACCGCATCAAGAAAGTCGGCCGGTTTGGGAAAAGCGGTTTGGTAGTGGGCCGCATGATTGATCAGAAGGCGGAGTGCGAGGATCCGGGCCTCTTTTTCCCCCAGAATTTTTCCGCCCCGATCCGGAAGAGCGCTCAGGTTTTTGTAAAGAGACCACCAAAAACCGGCGTAGACCTGTCCCCGATCATGCTCCTCGCTGGAGACATCCGAAAGCCTCAAATTATTTTTAACGGTTCGAAGTCCTTTATCCTTGCCGGAGGGCTGGCCGATGACGGGAGGAAAGTCTTCGGAAACCTCCGGGTCATTGAAGTAGAGCGCAGCAAACGCATCACCAAACGCCTCATGAATCGCCCGCCCCTCACCGTAGGCCCCAACCAGCATCGGATTGATGTGGTCGAGTACCATATGACCGAACTCGTGCAGAGTGACATCACTGTCCGAGGCAAGGTGCCACTTGTTGTCGCTCGTCCCAAAAACGAGCCGGTCTTCCCAAGGACTGTAATAGGCATTCATCCACTGAATCCCGTTGGCCATCGCATTTACAGGATGAAACTCACCTTCATGCTTTGAGGCAAGGATTCGGGCAAGATCAAATCCGAGATAGTTGAGATAGTCATAATTGGTGCTCAGGCTGAAGTAGAGCTGCCCCTGATCAAAACAGTCCTGCGTCACCTTTGATCCTTCCGCAAACGGTTCACATTTAAAGAGGCCGTTAACCGGGGTTAAACCGCTCACAGTGACAAATCGTCCCTGAAATTCCTTACCAGCGAGTGGAAGATAGGAAAAGGTGACCGGGTCAGCCGTTGTTCCGTCGCTCGAGAGATTGTTCTCATGAGTCCAGACGAGCCCATCAAAACCGAATGGAGGCGTCGGATATTGAATCGGTTTTTTCTCTTTTCCAGGCTCTTCCGGCGGACGGCGGTAACAGGCGAGTAAACCGGCCACCGTCCCTAAAATAGCGAGCCTCCCTAGATTCAAACCCATTGACATAAAAATCCCCCTTCACAATAAATCATTGCAAAAGATCGAACCTCTTCTCCTTCTTCTTCCGATATCGTAGATCACGATCGACCTCTCCATGCAGCTCCTGCCGTCTGAGATAATAGGTTGCCCCCGGCGCCGATGGGTTATTGGGAGGCCGATCAACCCGAAAGAGCAGATAAAAGGCATGTGCCTTTGAACGGTCAGGAAGTGGCCCCGCAAGATCCCTCTCCACCAGATCAAGTCCACCCAATACGATTCGGTCTGAAAGCCGGTCTGGATCAAAGAGTCGTCGAATCACCTCTCTCCAAACGAGATTCATACTGTACGGTGATTGCAACCCGGCCTCGCATACCGCCTCCTGACGACGAATCGGTTGATCCTGGGAGATCACCCTCCCCTCACTCAAACGTTCGTCACATCGAAACTGTTTCCCGATCTCCTCACGCACCCTCCGTTTTACAGTCTCCCAGCGACGCTCACAAAGTCTCCCCTTCTCTTCATCCCCCTCCGGCCGATCACAGGCATAACTCCCGCCAACGACATACAGCTTTTCAGTTTCTGAGGGGTGTCTCGGTTCCTGTCGACGGGCGATCGGAATCAGGGGGCTTAGATAACGATCCGCGGTGTTTATTTTTTTTGGTGGATACTTGATTCCGGACTGATTGCGTAGGGCACAGGCAGCCAAGGCAAACGAACCTGCTACCGCGGTCACGATGAAGCCGAATCTCATAGATTAAAATTAAGCAGTTGCCGTTGTCGGTGCCCGATGATCGTGACTGCAATAAAAAATATTGCTGTCCAGACGGATCGCATCCTTTTTCTTAAGGTAATTCGACAGGGCCGGGATGTAAAACGTCAAGGGACCCAGTTGAACAGCCCAGCAGAGGTAGCGATCTTCCCCAACAATGACGAGACGCTGTGGAATCTCATGAGGCTTTTTACTCAAAGCCTCCACCAACTTGAACATCTGATATTTAAGAAATGTCCCTTCTCGCCTCTTCGCCTCGGCGCGCGTCCTTGGCTGCCGACGCTGAACCTTTTCCCATTCCTCGAGCGCCTCCTGAAGCTCTGCAGCCAATCTCTTTTGGGAAAGCTGAACAGCGGCCTCAAAAGGGATGTTCATCCGTTCATCAATGTCATCGGTACGGATCTCACGAACATCCTTGTGTGAGACCTCAAACTGTTTCCCATTGGCGGTCCACGAGTTAAGCCCATGCCCAACGACATCAACCGCGAGCTCCTTCCCCTGAGAGGTTCCATCAGCGATCCGGACCTTCTTGCACCAGTAAACCTGTTGAAGTGTCTCCGTTTCAAACCCAAGACCAGGGGCTTGGGAGAACCGACGAAAGTGAATCTCACGATCGCGCCACCATCTTCGAACATTGTCGATTCCTCGCTGCCGTGAACTCCCCGCCTCAATCTCGATATCATCCATGACAGGTGGTTTTGGCGCCTTCAGAAGTTCCCGATCGGCCGCAACGGCGAGGATCTTCGCCTCCAAATCAGCGATCGGAATTGGAAGAATCTTTCCTCCTCCATTGTCTGCCCGATCAAGACCGCGCGCCGCACGAAGAACCGCGTCGACAAAATCGGCAGGGGTCGGATTGAAAGAGGGATAGGCGAGTTTGTGATTATAGTAGAGACGCATCGCAAGATCACGCGCAACCCCGCTCCTCACCTCCGGAGTCAATTTATCAAAACGGGGGTCATGCCCAATCCGCTCCATGAGAGACCACCAGTAGCCTGAATAAACCTCACCACGATCGTGCGGCTCCTCACCAACATCACTGATATTCAGTGTGTTGTTCGCCGTCCGGAGTCCGACGGACGGACCAGGTCGTCCTCCAAGCATGAGACCGAAATCTTCACTCATCTCGGCATCCCGGTGACAGATCGCCGCCGCCGCGTCCGCTCCCCCTTCATGGATCGCCCCCCCCTCCGTTCCCCGAAGTTGCGGAATCGCATGGAAGGTGAGCAGGTGATCGCACTCATGCATGACGACATCATGGTCGGCCCCAAGTGACCACTTCCCATTCGACGTCCCAAACGCGATGTAGTCCTCGCCAGGCATCGCATAGGCGTTCATATCCTCAAATTCATTAACAAGCACCCGAACGGCGTGCGACGACCCTTTATGCGTCGCCCCGAGTAACGCCTTCACATCAAAACCGAGCGAGGCAAGATAAGTGAGGTAACTGTTCACGGCATAATAGGCCTGGACCTGGGTACCTTTATCGTTCCATTTGAGGGTTGGGGCAGTCCGGCCTGTCTTGGGATTGGTTACTCTGGCAACCTGGACCGGTGGCTGACTAAAGTCGCCACCGAGTGGCTCCTTCCCCGTCACCTCGGCGTATTGACCTTTTAAAGTCGTCACCCCGGATGGAAGTCCCTCAAGACGGGCCTCCCTGAGTCTTATCCTCAAACCAGAGTCGGTCGCCTGCATGCTTGAGACGAGATTCTGCGTTATCCAGACCTTCCCGACAGGGGCATCGGCAGGTCCCGTTAACGGTGATTTTTCAAGCGTGATGACAATGCGTGGCTCCTTCGGCTCCTTCCCCTTTTTTCGACCGACAATATCCAAAAATCCGGGATCTGGCCTCCTAACCCTTTTCGATCCGCGATCCCCCACGCCTCCCGATTCTCTAACGGGGACCGTTTGCCAGGCGACGCTATTTCCAAATGAAAGTGTTGAAAGCCTCGATTGAACCCCTGTGACC